>NZ_LBJU01000119.1:0-176538 GCF_028128835.1 Bradyrhizobium sp. CCBAU 65884
GCTACCAGCAAACCCCGCCGCGCAAAGGGGTCAAAATTGGACGCCGATGAGGGGTCAAATTTGCAAGCCGATTGACACTGGATCGCCAGAATGAAGAAGGCGAGCAGCACCACGACCCACGCGAATAGGAGAACGGTGATCTGGACGAAATTCTCGAAGAAACTGATGTAGCCCATCAGGTTCGAGATGGAATCGAGCAGCGGTCGGCCGGCGTCCAGCCCGACCTGAGCAATCTTTCCCGGTCGCAGGAAATCCGATGCGGACAGGCTTGCGCCCGATGCTTTCAGTCCAAGACCGGCGAAGCTCTCGAAGACGATGCGCGCCAAGCTGTTCCAGTTGCCGATCAGGTAGGCAAAGACGCCTACGAAGAGCGTTTTCTTGACGAGGCGCGCGATGATGTCATCGTCCGTTCCCCAACTCCAGAACAACGCTGCGAGCGTGATGTCGATCGCAGCAAAGGTCGTTGCGAGGTATCCGACCTCGGTCCCCAGCAATCCAAATCCGTTGTCGATATAACGCGTGAACGTTTCCAGGAACTGGTCGATGATCCCCGTACCGGTCATGGCTTGCTCGCCTCAGGGGTCGCCAGGTTCGGATATCCCTGCGGGATCCGGCTTTGATCCTTTGGAGGGAGCGCCCCGCCGCCGGCGGAATCGTCGCGTCCTGGAACTGCTGCACCGTCTTTCTTGCCCAAGAAGCGTCGGCGGTTTTCGGCCCAAACTTGCTTGCAATGCTCATAACCCTCTGCTTGCTCCGCAGTGACGCTGCGGCAGCGCGCGAGGTCTGAGCTGGTTGCGTCTGTCGTCTGCTCCGCTTTCGGCGGAGGACCGTCTCCGCCGCGAAGCTGCATCGTGCAGGCAGTGACGACCAACACGCCAATTGTCGTAAGCAGCGACAACGCCTTGAAAGCCCTGATGTCGGTCATCAGTGGAACATCTGCACGTTGGATGATTGATAACCCCGCCCTGGCGTAAGAAACCGCCGGAGCTGTTCTGGTCCTGGGCCGAGGCGCGTTGCGCTGCTTCAAGGCTTTGCGCCCTGCCCTGCGCCGTCACGACGGCGGTGAGGTCGGCGAGTTGCTGCGCATTCAGTGCGAGAATCTGATTGCTGGCCTGTGTTGCCTGCAAAGCACCGCTAGCACCTTGGCTTGAACTGACGAGCGCGGAGGTCTGGACGCGATTGGTGTCGAGGTTGCCAACGATGCCGGCCTGGACACGAAGCGCGTCTTGCGTTGCGGCATAAGAATTCTGCCATCGCGATTGAGCGTTCGAGATCAGCAACTGATTCGACTGGTTGCTGGTCGCGGGCGCGTAGCTGGTCGAGAAGGCGCGATCAATCTGCTGGACGTCGTAGGCGATGCGCTGCGCCTGGGCAAGCAATTGCTGGGTGCGCTGGATCGAGGATTGCAGTTGCTGCAGCGAGGAATACGGCAGGCTAACCAGGTTCTTCGCCTGATTGATCAGCATCTGCGCCTCGTTCTGTAACGAGGTAATCTGGTTATTGATCTGCTCGAGCTCTCGCGCAGCTGTCAGGACGTTCTGAACGTAGTTGTTTGGATCGAAGACGATCAGCGCCCTTGCAGGAACCGCTAGGCCAAGCGTCAGCGCGACCGTGCCAGCGGCCGCCAATAGGCCAATACGTCTCATGGCGATTTCTCCAGATTGATGAGATTGGGGATCAGGTCGGTGGCCCAGGCGACGCCACGGTGCCGTAGCCAGGCTGACACGAAGCCGTCAGAGCCATGTTCGGCGAGGAGTTGCGCGATAGCTGCCTGGTCTGCCTTGGAAGAGGCTGCGGTAAAGGCCAGAGCGACCTCGCCAAGGCCGAGTTCGAACATTCGGTTGCCGCGGCGAGACTGACAATAGTAGTCGCGCTTCGGCGTTGCCCGGCTCAGAAGCTCGATCTGGCGGTCGTTCAGGCCAAAGCGGCGGTAGATGGCCGTGATCTGTGGCTCGATCGCCCGTTCGTTCGGCAGCAACAGGCGCGTTGGGCAGCTTTCGATGATCGCAGGCGCGATTGCGGACCCGTCAATATCCGACAGCGACTGGGTAGCGAAGATGACGGAGGCATTCTTCTTGCGAAGCGTCTTCAGCCATTCCCGGAGCTGGCCCGCGAAATCTTCGTCATCGAGGGCAAGCCAGCCTTCATCGACAATGAGGAGTGTCGGCCGGCCATCGAGACGATCACCGATGCGATGGAAGAGATACGCCAACACGGCCGGCGCAGCACTCGTTCCGATCAAGCCCTCGGTCTCAAATGCCTGGACCGTCGCGTCGCCGAGGCGCTCGAATTCGGCATCGAGCAAGCGTCCAGAGGGACCACCCAGGCAATAGGGTTGCAAGGCCCTTTTCAGGGAATTGGATTGCAACAAGACCGAGAGGCCCGTGAGGGTGCGCTCCTCCCTTGGCGCCGAAGCAAGAGAGGTGAGCGCCGACCACAGATGATCCTTGACCTCCGGGGTGATTTCGACCTTTTCCCGGGCCAGGATCGCGCCAATCCATTCCGTGGCCCATCCGCGCTCTGAGGGATCGTCGATCCAGGCCAGCGGCTGCAGCGCGACGGCTTGATCACTTCCATCAGAAAATGCACCGCCGAGATCGTGCCAATCACCGCCCATGACGAGCGCGGCCGCCCGGATTGAACCACCAAAATCGAACGCAAAGACCTGCGAGTTCGGGTAACGACGGAACTGTAGCGCCATCAGAGCTAGCAAGACCGACTTGCCGGCACCCGTCGGCCCTACCACGAGCGTGTGGCCGACGTCGCCGACGTGGAGTGAGAATCGGAATGGGGTCGATCCCTCCGTCTTGCCGAACAGAAGCGGCGGACCTTTGAAATGCAGGTCCCTCGCCTCGCCGGCCCACACCGCCGAAATCGGGATCATGTGGGCGAGGTTGAGGGTCGACACAGGTGGCTGCCGCACATTGGCGTACACATGTCCCGGCAAGCCACCGAGCCAGGCTTCGACAGCGTTCACCGTTTCAATCATGCAAGTGAAATCGCGGCCCTGAATGACCTTCTCGACCAGGCGTAGCTTTTCATCGGCAGCATTGGGATCAAGGTCCCAGACAGTGATGGTCGCAGTGACAAAGGCTTGTCCGATCTGATCGGACCCCAGTTCCTGCAACGCTGCGTCGGCATCAAGCGACTTATTGTGGGCGTCGGTATCGACCAGCGTCGACGCCTCGTTCGTCATGACCTCCTTGAGGATGCCGCTGATAGATTTTCTCTTCGCGAACCACTGCCGCCGAATCTTGGTCAGCAGTTTGGTCGCATCCGTCTTGTCGAGCATGATCGCACGGGTCGACCATCGATAAGAAAACGGCAGGCGATTGAGGTCATCCAGAACCCCCGGGGTCGTCGCCCCAGGAAAGCCCACGATCGTCAGCACCCGCAAATTGGCCGAGCCCAACATCGGCTCGAGCCCACTGGTCAGCGGCTGGTCGGCCAACAGCGCATCGATGTACATGGGAATTTCGGGCACCCGAACCCGATGGCGCTTGGTCGAGATCGTGGAATGCAGATAGCTCAGCGTGTCCTGATCATCGAGCCAGGCGCATTCCGGCATGAACCCTTCGACGAGTTGAAGCACGCGGTTAGTTTGGTCGATAAATCCGCGGAGAACCTCGTGCGCGTCTGCTCCAACGGTGCGATCCCGGCCCTCATAGAGAAGTCGTTCTGCCTTGGCAGCGCCCTCCTCCGGTGGCAAATAAAGGAAAGTCAGGAAATAGCTGGACTCATAGTGGGTGCCCGCCTCTTCAAACTGAGCTCTGCGCTCCGCGTCGACCAGCGCGGATGCGACATCCGGAAAGGTGCTCGGAGGATAGGCTCCTGCAAAATGGCGCTGCGCCTCGACGAACACGGCCCAGCCGGATCCCAGGCGGCGCAGGGCGTTGTTCAGACGGCCGGCGACGGCGACGAGTTCAGCCGGCACGGCGCTGTCGAGGTCGGGTCCCCGGAACTTTGCCGTCCGCTGGAACGAGCCGTCCTTGTTCAGGATGATTCCCTCGTCGACCAGGGCTGCCCAGGGCAGGAAGTCGGCGAGCCGCGAATTGGAATGGCGATATTCGGCAAGGTTCATCATGACCGAGAGCTCAGGTGTTGAGATGAGCGGGGATGCGCAGATGTCGGCGCACCACGTCGACGAACGCGGGGTCGCGCTTGGCGGCCCAGACGGCGGCCATGTGGCCGATGAACCAGAAGACCAGACCCGCGATCCAGAGCCGCAGCCCCAGACCCAGGGCTGCCGCAAGCGTGCCGTTGACGATCGCAACCGATCGGGGCGCGCCACCCATCAGGATCGGCTCAGTGAGTGCGCGATGAACCGGCACAACAAAGCCTGTGACAGGTCCTTCCATCAGATCACCACGCCACCGCCGAAGGAGAAGAACGACAAGAAGAAGCTCGAGGCGGCAAACGCGATCGACAGACCGAACACGATCTGGATCAGTCTGCGGAAACCGCCGGAGGAATCCCCGAATGCGAGCGTTAGGCCGGTCACGACGATGATGATGACCGCGATGATCTTTGCGACCGGCCCCTCGACTGACTGCAAGATCTGATTGAGCGGCTGCTCCCATGGCATGTTCGAGCCAGCCGCCCATGCGGGCTGAACTGCCAAAAACATGGTGCCGTAGGCGGCCAACGATGTACCTCGAAGAAAGCGAAATTGCTGACG
The DNA here is from genome assembly GCF_028128835.1 of Bradyrhizobium sp. CCBAU 65884. Taxonomy (NCBI): domain Bacteria; kingdom Pseudomonadati; phylum Pseudomonadota; class Alphaproteobacteria; order Hyphomicrobiales; family Nitrobacteraceae; genus Bradyrhizobium; species Bradyrhizobium sp. CCBAU 65884. Next base: position 4,679 of record NZ_LBJU01000119.1, read on the forward strand.
CATGTCAGTCTCCTGCTGTTGAAAGATTGTAGTCGCCGCTGGCGCTGAGCCCCGAGATGAGGGCGAGTTCAGCGAGGCGACGATCGGCGCCGCGGCCTGCAAGCACGGCGACAAGGTTGATGGTTTCGGCGATCAAAGCACGCGGAACCGTGATGACGGCTTCTTGGATGAGTTGCTCGAGCCGCCGCAGCGCGCCGAGCGCGGTGCCCGCATGAATGGTGCCGATGCCGCCGGGATGGCCTGTACCCCAAGCCTTAAGCAAATCGAGCGCTTCGGCGCCGCGGACTTCGCCAACCGGAATGCGGTCGGGCCGTAGTCGCAACGAGGAGCGGACGAGGTCCGACAGCGTCGCTACGCCGTCCTTGGTCCTTAACGCCACGAGATTGGGCGCTTTGCACTGAAGCTCGCGCGTATCTTCGATCAGTACGACCCGATCGGAGCTCTTCGCCACCTCGGCGAGGAGCGCATTCGTCAATGTTGTCTTGCCGGTCGATGTCCCACCGGCGACCAAAATATTTTTCCGTGTGGCGACCGCGTTCTGCAAGATCTCGGCCTGCGCCGAGGTCATGATCCCCCTGGCGACGTAGTCGTCGAGCGTAAACACGGCGACTGCGGGCTTGCGGATGGCAAAGGCCGGCGCTGCAACGACCGGGGGCAAGAGTCCTTCGAAGCGCTCACCGGTCCCGGGCAGTTCGGCCGATACCCTCGGCGCACCGGCATGCACCTCCGCGCCCACGTGATGCGCGACCAAGCGAACAATGCGCTCGCCATCGGCTGCGGAGAGAGTTTCGCCTGTGTCGATCAGGCCCCTCGACAACCGGTCGATCCACAGCCGTCCATCCGGGTTGAGCATCACCTCAATGATCGCTTCGTCTTCGAGGTAACCGGCAATCGCAGAGCCAAGTGCGCTGCGCAACATTCGCGCACCGCGCGAATTCGCTTCCGATTGAATGGAATGGATTGTCACCGCTCGCCCCCCACGAATGAGGACGCCCAAAGCGCGTCCTCGGATGGGGATGATTAGAAAAGGCACCAATGGACTTGGCGCAACAACCGCTTTCCGTGATCGTAGGCTAGCGTAGAAAAAGAAAGACTGAGAACTGATGTTTGAGGCCTACTCAATCGCATCGTAATCGGCCGGCAGCTCACCACTCCGCATCGTCATCCGCAGGCAGGAGGATGACCGAATCCTCATATAACCAAACTGGCTCGACGGCGCAGGAATCATCAGCCGGCTTGAAGACTAGGACTGAACTCATCCACGGAGTGATGGATCGGCCCCCGGGCAGCGCGAACCAGACCAACGCCGCGATCTGCAGCGCTACGTTGAGGCCGAAAGCGACTTGATAGGCCTGGAGCGGCCGATGGCCATCATTCGCCGGCCATTGCTCCAGGATAAGACCTGTCGCGTATTGTGCCAGAAAAGCCCAACCAAAGTGCAAGACGTTCAAGGCACCGTTGGCACGACCCGCAAGTTGCGGCGGAAAGTAATCTGCTATCACCGCGAAGCTGACCACGGTTGCCGTTCCGGCAATTGCTATAGCCGACCAGGGCAAGATGGACGGGAGAGGCACTCGAAGGATCAAGCCTAGCTCGGCCGCGATAAACAGCACTGCAACCATCGCCAAGATCGTCTCCCTTTCAATTCCTCTCCGCTTGATGGAATGGACCGTGGTACCGAATAGCCAAGCGCCACCGCTCAATACAATGGACATTATGAACAGCTGTCTTACGACAGTTACTCGATCGAACCCCTCCACGTCGGTCAGCCATAGCGATGCCCACAATCCCTGCAGGGACCAGGCCGATCCAATGCAAGTCGCCGACAACGGGGCCATTCGCCAAAAGCGCCGATCGCCGAAAACGGAGCCTAGGGTCGTGGGGGTTGACGCCATCGACGAGACAATGCCTCGTTCTGGCACCACGACATAGATGAGAGCGGCCGTCGCACCGGTAGCGGCCGCCAGGATCCCAAAGAGCTGCCGCCAGCCCATCCAGGCGAGCAAGTGTTCGACGGGAGCCGTAGCGGTCACCGCTCCGAGCGATCCCAGCATGATCATGTAGCCGTTAAGCAAGGCAACTCGTTCTCTGGGGAACCAAAGGATGATGGATTTCAGACCTGCCGTCAGGGCCGCCGCCACGCCAAGCCCGATCATTGCACGTGCGATCAAAAGTGACAGGAAGCCGGTCGATACCGCGAACAGTCCGGCGCCCGTGGCCGCGAGCAAGAGCAGAACACTCTGGACGCGACGCGGACCAAATCGGTCCAACAATATGCCGACGGGGATCTGAGCCGCCGCGAAAACAAGGAAATACACTGACGTAAGCAACCCGAGATCGGCGGAACCAAGGCCGGTATCAGAGCTGAGATGAGCGGCGATCAAAGCGTTGATCGTTCGAAACAGATACGAAAGATAGTAACCAGCAGCAAACGGGAGAAATACGCGCGCGGTGAGACGCCATGCCCCTGAAATCTGCATGCTGGCCCTTCTTGCTCCTCAATTCATTGGAGCCGATAGCGCGTCCAGCTTTTGGTGGGCTTGGCCAAATTGCTGCGATCGTAGGCTGGCGTAGAAAAAGAAGGACCGGCGAAATGGTCTGCCTACATGGTTCAATCAGGTTTCTTCGACCGGTTCCTGACTGAGGATATCTTCCGGAATCTCACGCAGAAAGCTTTGCCCCTTTTGCAGGCGGCGGCCGAGTGCCTCGACAAATCCTTCAAACCGCTCCCGGCCTTTTGCTTGCGCGGCCGCCTGCGCGTCGTTGGGCAGTGGCGGCGTGATCGTCAGCCAGAACCGTATGAAGAGCGCCAAGCTTTCGGCCGTCAAACCTACGTCGCGCTCCAACCTCTGCATCTGACGCGACAGCCGATCGAGGCGCCGGGCGAACGCTGCCTCCCGCCTGTCCGCTCCGTCGGGCGAAAGAAAGGAGGCGACAGCCGCCTCCACGATCGCAGAGCGGGAAAGCTTCTTGCGATCGGCGAGGTCCGAGATCTGTTTCAGCAACTCCGGCGGAAAATATACGTTCATCCGGTCGCGCATATTGCCTCAGAGCTCCATACCGTCATTGGGATCCATCGCAACCTGGCGGGCCACGCCACGCATCTGCTGACGAAGTAGTCGAGATTGGCGGACCGCGTCCTCATCGTCGTCAAGAACGACGGCAAATTCTTCTGCCGGCGTCGGCTCCGTCTTCTCCTTAGCGATAGCAACGTGATCGGGGAGTTCAGGCTCACGACGGAGCCCGCTATTCGCCGTATCTTCCTCGGCATCAGCAGCTTTGTCAGTTGGACCTGCAGTCGGCTTCAGCGGTCCGAGCGCTGACCATCCGTCCGTTCGCAGTGATCGGCCGGCCGTCGCCGGGTCAGGCGGCGGCAGAACCCGCTCGGTGAACCGGCGATCCTCGTAATAGCGGACCTTCTTCGCCCTGATCGGCGCCGTCCCTGCCACCATGACGATCTCGTCCATCGGCGGAAGCTGCATGACTTCGCCCGGGGTCAAGAGCGGCCTTGCCGTCTCTTGGCGGGATACCATCAAGTGCCCGAGCCAGGGGTTAAGCCTGTGACCGGCATAGTTCTTCATTGCCCGCATCTCGGTCGCCGTGCCCAGCGCATCGGACACCCGCTTGGCCGTCCGCTCGTCGTTGGTCGCGAAGCTGACCCGGACGTGGCAGTTGTCAAGAATGGCGTTGTTCGGCCCATAGGCCTTCTCAATCTGATTGAGCGACTGCGCGATCAAAAAGCTCTTGATGCCATAGCCCGCCATGAAGGCGAGCGCTGACTCGAAGAAATCAAGCCGGCCCAGTGCCGGGAACTCGTCGAGCATCATCAGGACCCGATGCCGGCGGTCGCGGGCATGGAGATCCTCGGTCAGGCGCCGGCCGATCTGATTCAGGACCAGACGGATCAATGGTTTGGTCCGCGAGATATCGGAGGGCGGCACCACCAGGTAAAGCGTCGTCGGGGGGCTATTCGCGATCAGATCGGCAATCCTCCAGTCACAGCGGCAGGTCACCTGGGCCACGACGGGGTCGCGATACAGCCCGAGGAACGACATCGCGGTGGACAGGACGCCCGAGCGTTCATTCTCGGATTTGTTGAGGAGTTCGCGCGCGGTCGAGGCGACCACGGGATGGGCGCCCTGCTCGCCAAGATGCGCGGATGTCATCATCTCCTTGAGCGTCGCCTCGATGGGCCGCTTCGGGTCGGACAGAAAGGCCGCCACGCCGGCCAAAGTCTTGTCCGCCTCGGCATAGAGAACATGGAGGATGGCACCCACTAGGAGCGAATGACTCGTCTTCTCCCAATGGTTCCGCTTGTCGAGGGAGCCTTCGGGATCGACCAGGACGTCGGCGACGTTCTGGACGTCGCGAACCTCCCATTGCCCGCGCCGGACCTCGAGCAGCGGGTTGTAGGCCGAGGATTTTGGGTTGGTCGGGTCGAACAACAGGACGCGGCCATGCCGCGAACGAAACCCCGCCGTCAGCTGCCAGTTCTCACCTTTGATATCGTGCACGATGGCCGAGCCCGGCCATGCCAACAACGAAGGAACGACGAGACCGACACCCTTTCCGGATCGGGTGGGTGCAAAACACAACACGTGCTCCGGCCCATCATGGCGGAGGTAGTCGCGGTCGAGCTTGCCCAGCACCACACCATCCGGACCGATCAGTCCGGCCGCTCGAATCTCTTCTACGTCAGCCCAGCGCGCCGAACCATAGGTCTCGACATTCTTTGCCTCCCGCGCCCGCCAGACCGACATGCCGATGGCCGCCGCGATCGAAACGAAGGTCCCCGATGCCGCGATGAACGCACCTTCGACAAAGACCTGTGGCGCATAGGCGTCGTAGACGAACCACCACCAGAAGAAGACGGGCGGGTAATAGATTTTGAAGCCCAACAGCTCGAACCAGGGCCGCCCAAGCTCGGGCTGGTAGGCGAGCCGCCAGGCCGTCCACTCGGTTGCTCCCCAGATGGCCAGCAGGACGATCAGGCCGACAACGATCACCTGCCCCCAGAGTATTTTGGTTCCGGACATCCCGAACGCCCTTCCGCATCTGAAATGGAGAGATTGCTAGAGGCCGAGATCGCGCTTGCGACCAAAGCCCCATTCAATGCCGCCGCCGTCCTTCACGACACCGGTGACGTGTTGGCCGAGCCTCTTTTCCAGTTCGCGCGACCAGGGCACGAGCTGGAAGCCGAGCCCGTTGTCGATCATGGCGAACCGACCCGAGGTCAGCGTCAGCCGCTGGCGATACGTGCCCGCCACATGCTCCCCAGAGGCGGCATTCACGCGAGGCAGGCCGCTGTCGGCCGAGAGTTTTGCGGCCACCTCGTCCAGTTCACGTCGACGCAGCGTGTCCAGGAGATCGCGCTGCAGGATGATGCGGTGGCCCTGCCGCCGCGCCAGGCCCTGCTGGATCAGATGCTCGGTACGGGCTTCCATGGCCTCGCGAGTCTCGCGGCCGAACCCGCCCATGGCGAGCGGCATCGGGTCGCGTTCGACGAGCCTGTGGTCGAGCCAGGTTGCTCCTTTAGCCGTGGCCTGCCCACCGAGATCGAGATCGGAACGGGTCGCGAGCACCACGGTGGGGCGCGGGTCGCCGGGTGGACCGAAGCGTCGAACCTCGACGATGCCGCCGACCGGCGGTGCATATTCGAAAGCCTCGAGCCCTCGAAAGCGCACATAGTGCGCCCGTCCGTCTGTTCCGTCGATCAGGGCGTAAGCCTCGCCGGTCAGTTCGTCATGCAATCCACGGTCGACCAGCCGTCCGATAATCTGGGCCGTCGGCTGTCCACCCTCGATGACGAAGTCGGCAACGCCACGCGCTTCCCCACGCTCGGTGAAGGCGCGGTGCATGGTCTTGATGATGTCACCACGCAAGCCGAGATCGCGCAAGCTACGCTCGGCCTCAAGCCCGACCATCCACTCGCCTGGTGCGGCGGAGGCAGCAAGGCCCATCCTCTCCAAGTGTTGAAGGCGACCGACCATCAGGCGCCGGATCTCGGCGTCGGACTTGCCGGGATTCTCCGGGCGAAGATCGATCGAGCCGGTCTCATCTGCCGCCAGCCGGATCTCCCGATCGAGCCGCGTCCATCGTTCCGCCGTAACTTCCTTCTCCAGCGAGTTGCGGATTTCGTGCTCTGGTTTTGGTCCCAGTTCGATGGCGACCAGTTCCTCGGCGCGTGAGCGCAGGCCCTGGCCGATGTAGTGGCGGGAGATCACGAGATCCGCCCCTTCCTCACCTACTCCCCGAACGAGAAGATGAACATGAGGGTTGTCGGTGTTCCAATGATCGGCAGCCACCCAATCGAGCCGCGTGCCGAGATCGGTCTCCATCTGCTTGGCGAGATCGCGGGTGAAGGCCTTGAGGTCGGTCATGTCGCCGGCGTCTTCTGGCGAGACGATGAACCGGAAATGATGCCGGTCGTCCTTGCACCGTTCTGCGAAAGCCGCGCTATCAGCACGGTCGCTGCGAGCGTCGAACATCTCGGCCCGCTCGCCGCTCCGGGTGACTCCGTCCCGCTTCAGATATGAGAGGTGCGCGGTCAATGGCGCTGAACGGAAGGCTCGCCCTTTGTGACGAACCACACGCGCCTTCACCACGACGCGCCTGGTCGGGCTGAACAATCTGGCGCGGCTAAAGGCGAGTCGCCCGCGGCCAAACGTGGAGCGCCCATAGGCTGCCGAACGCCTGCCCGCCCCTGTCTGACCCGAGGTGTGTCCTGCTTTCTTCGCGGCACGCAGGACCTGATTGATGAAGCTTTTCTGCTTCGGCGCGCGGGTGCTGCGAATGCGCCCAGGCCGAATACGCAGATCGCTGTCGCCCACGCTCACGGCCGGGCCTCCAAACCATCAAAAGCACGCACAGTGCCGAAAACGTCTTTGATTGCGTTACGCAAAATGCAAGGCGCGGCACGCGCCCCGACCGACCGGCACGCCAGAACCCAGGCCATGTCAATGGCTTGCGGTTCGACCGGCGAGCCCCTTTTATCTCGCCGTCCTGCCGTCGTGGTCCCCCGGTCGCCGGTTCCCGAAAAAGCAGCAGCGACTTGGCAGCCAACTCGCGAAGCCCCCACTGCTTCCGAGCGCTTGCGATAGCGATCGTTACCCGAAGGGCCGAGACACCCGAAGGGTGGCTCGGTGAGGAGCGAAGCGACGAGTAGAGCGCGGGCCGAAGGCATCGCCCATACGCCATCAGCACGCGCCACCTGCTTGGTGAAGCATACCAAAGCTTGCGAACCCGCACACTTGGTCATTGCGATGCTCCCGAATCCGATCGAGGGACGAACATGCCAGTTGGCCGGGGAACCATGTGCGAAACATTGGGCGCCGAGATTGCGGTCGTGACACCGGTCGACGGTATGAGTGCCAGCGACCAATCGCGCGTTTTCATGACATCGGATCGCGTGATGAATAGCATCGCAGCTGCTGATGACTGGCCGCTGGACGTCCACCTCGGCGGTAGTTCGATGGCAAGCAGATTTGCAAGCTTTACGACGTATGCTCGCGTCTCGTCTGGCAGAGAGCCGCCTGCGAGATGCTCTTCATAGCGAGATGGTCCCGCGTTGTACGCGGCAAACACGCCGGGCGAGCCATATCGATCGAGCAGTTCGCGCAAATAGGCCGCGCCGGCCAGAATGTTGTCGTGCGGGTCGTAGGGATCGTTCCCGAGATTGTAGCGCTCGCGAAGTTCCGCCCAAGTCGCCGGCATGATCTGCATCAGGCCCATCGCGCCCTTTGGCGATCTGGCGTGCACATCCCCAGCACTCTCGATGGTTTGGACTGATCGGATCCAGTTCGGCGCAATCGCAAAGCGTTGTGAGGCTTCATTGATGAAGCCGGCAAACGAGCGAGGGGCCTGACGCACCGCCGGCTGGGCGGCTGATCCGCTCTGGGCCGAACCAGCACTGTCGAACGCGGTCAGAAGAAGCATCAGCGGCACGACAGCACAAACGCGCCTGCCCAACCGACCCAAGCACGCGGTCGGGCTCGCGCCGGTCTTGCAGACATCGATCGAGACGGAGGAATGATCCCGCAATCGATCAAACAAGGGAATGGCGAGGAGAACACGTCTGATACGCACGATCACTCCTCCCACGTCCACACCGGCATCGCACGGCCGATCACGCTAGATGCCGGAAGAAATCCGAAATACCGGCCATCAAGAGAGTCGTCCGACTGCCAGTTCATCAGAAACAGCTCGCCGTTGCCGACGACGCGGCATCCCTGCCATTTCGGCAGCGGCCTGCCTCGTCTGTCGTGATCCTTCGCCTCGCCTACCGCGACGTTGTCGACCGAGATCGTGGGGCCGGTTCTGCAAACACTCTGCCCGGGAAGGGCGAGCACGCGCTTCAGCATGGGGACGCCAATGGGCAAATAGCCGTTAAGGTCAAGGAAGGCCGCGAGCGGCTCCGGCGGCTGCACGGCGACCAATTCAGTGACTTGGAACTGGTCCGCCGGTCGGAGGCGGTAGAAACCGATCGGCACGCTCGCGGAGGTGTTCCAGATGTAAAGCGGAAGCGGCTCCAGGACGATCGTCGCGATGAGCGCAGAAGCGAGCACAATCGTCACGGCCAGCATCATTAGGCGGCTTGTCATCGCATCACCTTTCGGCGATGAAGCCAGGCCTGATGGCGCGCTTTCGTATAAGGGCGCGGGTTTTCGTTGACGGACAGGCGGTTATGAACGTGATGCCAATGATCAGGCGCGACATCAGCTGGATCGATGCCGAGTGCCTCGACGGCATCTATCATCTGCAGCACGCGCTCGACCTTTAGCCAGCCGGACAGACGCAGCAAAATCTCTCCGCCAGGCTTCACATACGGGACGGTCGAGCAGCGCTGTCGCGGACCGACTGCGCGCAAGATGTCGATCCGCGAAATGACCGTGCCGAAGTCGTTCGAGGTCCAACGGACGAAGGCAAAGATGCTACCCGGCGCGAATGACAGGACACGCCGATGGCGATCAAGCTTCCGTTCCTCGACGATGCGACCGAACCGAACGCGGTTTTCGATGCGCTTCTCGAGCCACAACACTTCCACTTCCGTGAGATCACTCATGCCACGGCTCCCCGGCGCTGGAGCTGGCGGTCGTGAGCTTGGGCTTGGTCGAGAGTGTGTATGGCCTGCAAAGGCAGGCTGGCCTGTCGGGCTGCCGTTGCGGGGCGCCGCCAATGCGGCTTTCGGCCTGTTCCGTTAGAGGAAATCCGAAGGATTTCCTGTTAGTAAAGTTAGAGCGACTGGAAAGCACGGAGAAACAAGCCCTTAAGCTTGATTCCGGTCCCCGATAGCACGAGGATCGGGTCCCCAATAGCACGAGGGTTGCGGTCCCCGATGGCACGAGCTGATTCACAGGTTGTCCTCCGAATCTGGAATGAGACCGCGGCGGCGCAAGCGTGCCGCTAAGGGATCAACAGGGATGGGCGCGAAGTTCAGTCGCTCGGGGCCATCAGGATCGCGCGTGAGCACGAGTTGATAGCCGGGCAATGTCTGGCGCTGGACGATCTGACGTACGTCGTAAGCAAAATGCTTCAGCGGAGAGAGGATGCCGGATTTGGCATGGAGGTGCACAAGATCAAAACTCCAGCCGCCGTCCTGCCGACCGCCATGCTTGCGCACAAGCCGGTAGAGCCACCGCTCAAGTCCGCCCGTGAGCTCGAAATAGGCGCGATCGATCGTCAGGACGAGCGCTTCATCGATGACGCCAGCATAGAACCAATCCGGCAGGATCAGCTCGATCCCAAATGGACGACCGTTTGCATCGGCCGTCTCCTTCCATTCGTTGATCCAGGAGAAGCGGTGTCGCCGCCGTTCTGTCGGCTGACGGATCGACGTCAGCACGGTCGTTGACTGAAGTCTGTCGAGACCGGCCTTCAGGCGGTCATAGTCACGTGCGCTGGTGCCGCGGCCTACGAACGTCAAAATCTCGTAGGGCGTTGCAGCCATTAGGCGCGAGGTCTTCAAGCCTGCGTCACGGGCTTCGACAATCTGGGACGCCGCCCAAATCAGAACGTCCGCATCCCAGATGGTCGCCATGCCGTGTTCCGGCACCGCTTCGACACGAATTGCAATCGCACCGGCACGAAAATCGATCGGCACGATGCGCTTGGTCTTTGCGAGCGAGAAGAACGGATATGCCATCAGATCCTGCGCGTCGCGGGGTGCAAGATCGCCGGGTAGCGCCCGAAAGAGCTCAAGCTGCTCGCGCTCTGAATGGCGTTTGCGCCGCATGGTCGCTGTTCTCACGCGTCAATCAGCGACGTTCCTGGCCGGCATAGGGGCGCAGGACCGTATGCTTCTTGGCCGGCAGCACAGTGCCCTTCCCAGGATCTGACGTTGACGTTTTGGAGCCGAGATCGGCCCACGCTTTCAGGTCATCGACGGCGTAGACAACACGTCCGCCGATCTTCCGATAGGTCGGTCCGGTACCGTACGTTCGGTGCTTCTCGAGCGTGCGACCGGACAGGCCAAGATAGCGCGCGGCCTCAGGTGTACGCAGGAATCGCGGGGGAAGACTGGCCATCGGATCGGGCATTTGAGAACTCCAAGAGGACAGCGCACTGCGCTTGGCTAGGCCGGCGTGTGTGCGCTCATCATGGAGGAGCGCGACCTCGGAGTGGGATGCCGAATTTTGGCGATACGATTTTCGGCACCCCTCGGGGACTGCGCTACTCGTCCCTGCGCCCGAGCCGCAGGAGCTTGCGGTATCCACCGCCCATGAACGCGAGACCGCCCTGCACCAAGCGGATTGTTCGATTGCGCAGATTATGAGTCTTCCAGGCACGACCGGCATTCGCTTTTTGCCGAACAGCGCTTCGGCGATAACGCGATAGCTACCGCCGGCGCCGTGAGCATCGAGCGCACGAATGGTGGCGCTGAGGCGCCCGCGCCGCTGTTCAGACAATTGGTGAAAGGCTGGACCGGACGCGGTCCATCACACGCCCCAGCCGCCGGGCTGCATACGCTCGCGCTTCGAAATCGCCGTCAAACGGCAGTTCGGCTGCAATGACGCGCCACGGGTCCTTGGACAGACACGGTAGTCCGCCGAGCCGATGCGCAGCACCGCGTCCCAGCCGTCCGCGGCGCGCCGCACCTGGCCTGCTGCAAGGTCAAGCAGCGGTTGTGACGCTGAACTCCGATCGGCAGCACAGGCAACCTTGACCGGAACGATCGCCGCAAGAACCTCAGGCGCCCGAAAAGATCGTCTGCTCGTCGAACGACCTCTGCGGGTGATGGCGAAAGCAGATATCCATTTCCTCCTGAATTCGTCAGCCACTTCGCCGCTCGGCTTGTTGGCAATCATCACCTCGTACTGACGCCGATAGTCGGCGTTGCGGCGGGATCATTCCCCGCGATGTCGGTGATTTCGGCGCCGGCACCCGCCATTCGAATTCAGGCATTGAATGCGCCCCACCGCAGCGCAGCTACAAGGATTGCGGCGCAATAATTATGAAAGAAGCGTAGGAAGCCCCTAGTTTGGCACCACGTGGCGCCGAAATGACCATCGGCTAGCAGAAAACAAATGGTTCTGCCTGCAAGTCGCCAGTCAATATTTTCTTCTATTTTGAGCCTGTGCCGCGTAGGAGGGCCCATGCTCGGTCACCATTTGGCGCGCGCAAGATGAGTCTGTTTTGCCTACGTGACAACATGCTGTTCGTCATAGGCCGTCAACGTCGGCTCGTCCGGCGCCGTGTCCGTTACGTCTGGATCTAGGAATTGCGTCTGCGTCATATCTGCTTTTAGGACGCGTATGAGCTACGCCATGCTTGGTCGCAATCCATACCGCCTTTGCCGGTGCAATCTGGATGTTCGTTCGGTAGATCAGCTACCGAGTTCGCCCGCGCAAATAGCGTCGGCAGTGTCGATAGCATGTTCGGACACGAATCAGAACGATCGTTCCTAGAATGATCGTTCCGGCTTAGCCCCCATATAGCCGTGGATCTCAAAGAGATCATGACTGCGTCGGAAAAGCCACGATCTACAGGAGTGCGGGCCGAGCGCGGGTCTGGTCGGCGCCACCGTGCGCGGCGACGTATCAGCAAGCGTCACCGTGCTCCGGCAAATTTCCGAAGCATTGGGGATCGAATCCGGAGACCTGCTCGAAAACGTTGCGCGGCTTAGCAAAGCGTAATCCGCACCTCAGGACCAGCCGCGAAAAAACCCCGCCCGGCGAACCGGACGGGGCTTGATTGAGCGAGCTTACTCGCCGCTCTTGCGCGGCCGCGACCAGAGGAGCGTGTAGCCTTCGCCGCCTTCGTCATCAAAGAGGTTCGCGTAAATCGGAGCGTTGAAGGAGGGATCGTCGAGCTTGAGCGAGAGGTAGTCGCGCCCCTCCTCGGAGCGCTTCGACCAGGCGGCGCCGATCTCCGCGCGACCCACGTAGATGCGGTGGCTGGGAGCGTTGTCGTTGGAACGGTTGGTCTCGGCGACGATGCGGACGCCCTTGGCTTGCAGGCTCAGGGTGACGATCTCGCCTTGGAAATCGTTGCCGACCTTCTTGAAAGAACCGATGTTAGCCATGTCACTTCTCCTGTTGTGTTTCGAGCCCGCGACCACCGCGGCCTCGATGGCGATCTGTAGGCCGAAGACGATCGGCGACGCACCCGCTTGAAGGGCCGTAGCGGAGCGGAGGACGCCGTTGCGGCGACTTTCTTGTCTCGCGAGGAATGGGCAAAGCCCAGGGGAAGAAAGTAGCATCAACGGCGTTGCGGCTCAGACGATCGAGGCGAAGCCGGTCTTCGGCCAGATCAAGCCATCAAGGAGGCCACGTGCGTCCGCGTGCTGAATCGCAATCTCGGGAGAAGACATGGCTCATGTCGGTTTAGCTGAACAAGAGGTCGGAATGCTCAGCGCATAAAGAGAAACAATCTGCTGCAAAGGGCGGTATCGTCTGCAAGAACGGATCGAGGCAATACTGCTCCGCCGCGCTGCGTGGGCCAGACGGAAATGCCGGCGGCTTGATCGAGGAGCTCCGAGGAGGACTGACTCTTCCGCGTCAGGTCTCGATCATCCCCGTTCACCGCGCCGATTTACGCGAACTTCTCGTGACGATGAAGGCGGTAAACGGTCATCCTCCGCCTTGCGGCCGTAAAGAACGGTTAGGACGGACTCTCCACCACCCCACCTGGCTTGAACGGGCGGGTCTCCGCCGGAACGATCAAGCGCGTCCATGACGTGACGCCGATGCAAACCGCGCCCACGCAAGCGAAGACTTCACGCCAAGCCAACGAAGGCACCCCGATCTGGGACACGGCGAACACCACTTGATAGCCGGCAACAGCCGCGGGAATAGCAAATGCTGTCGCGATCGCGAGGCGCAAAGCCAAGGACCGGGTAATTGCGACGGCGACTTGGCCGAGGACGAGCGTCAGCGCACCGCCCGCCGTCGCGATAAGCAGCGCACCAATGAGGCCGGCGCCGCTCTGAAACGCGGTCATGGCGATGCTCAGTGCGACAAAAAACGGCAAGGCATACACAGCGAGCGCAAAGATCGCCCAGCAGAACAAGCCGATGCCGAGTGTGTTGAGAACAAGCCCAAGGGCGAGCATGGTGGTGGCTCCATGTGCACATCTACCGGTCGCGCCTTCCACCACCACCATGGCGCAACCTGGACATAGGGTCGAAACGAGGCGGAGTTGCGGCGCATGCAACTCCGTCTTAAAGCCTGGGCACGAGAAGGGAGCGCTCACGCGCCGCCGAACCTCCAGACGGGGATGCCGAGGCGCTTCGCCTTGTCCGCCAGGTTGTCCTGGATTCCCGTGCCGGGGAAATGCATGACGCCGATCGGAAGGAGTTCGAGCATGGCGTCATTGCGCTTGAATGGGGCCGCCTTGGCGTGCTTTGTCCAGTCGGGCCTGAAGGCGATCTGAGGCACCTTGCGATTGGTCGCCCATTTCGAGGCGATAAGCTCCGCACCTTTGGGCGAGCCGCCATGGAGCAGGACCATGTCGGGATGCTTGGCGTAGACCTTGTCGAGGCCGTCCCAGATGAGGTGATGGTCATTGAAGTCGAGCCCGCCGGTGAGTGCGATCTTCGGTCCTGCCGGCAACAAGAGCTCGGTTTGAGCGCGGCGCTTGGCTGCGATGAAGTCGCGAGAGTCGATCATTGCTGCGGTCAGCGTACGGTGGTTTACGAGCGATCCCGATCGAGGGCGCCAGACCGCTCCGGTGTGAGTTTCGAAGCGTTCAATGGCTTGGTCGCGGAAGAGCTCAAGGCAGTTGCGGCGCTCGATCAAAGTGATGCCTTCAGCGGTCAAGCGCTCGAGTTCGGCCGATCGAACCTCAGAGCCATTCTGCTCGCGCTGGCTCTTTTGCTGAGCCTGCTCGTTATCGTCGAGATGGCGTCCGATACGGTCAACGGCTCGGTGGAACAGGTTGACGGTCGACCAGAGCAGATCATCGAGGTCCGGCTCGAGCCGCGTGTCGCTCAACGTCGCGACCAGGGCGTCGAAGACATCGGCGACGGCGCCAGCGATCATCTTGCCCTCGGGAAGCGGCCGTGGATCCGGCTGGTCGTCGAAGGGGCGGTACCCGAAGAGTTGCAATTCGGTGAGAACGTGATCGGTCGGAGAAGAAGCGAAGTGCGGTTCGATGTCGTCGTGGTCGGTCATCGGGGAGGTCCTTTGCCGGATCGACCGCGCCCATCGCGGCCTTCGTGGCGATCACTCAGACGGCGGGCGGAGCGGGCCAGAACCCGCAAGGGCCGAAGCGGCAGCGGAGGATGGCGGAGGCCGGCTATTTTGCTTCGCGATGCAAAGCGCGCCACTTTGATGGCTGTTGTGTCTGCTTATCGCCGGCGCGGGGCGGAAAATAGCCGGCCGTAGCCATTGCCGGCCGGGTCCGGTTGCCGTCCGATCGCCCTCTAGAAGGCCGAGGTCGCGTCCTCTTCCGGCAATGGCCTCGTTATGACCGACGCTCAACGTCGATCGAAGCAGCGGTCTATTCCGCGACCACCATCGACGAATGCAGGAAGCGGACGACGTCCTCTGGTACGAGTTGAAGCCGCAACGCTGCTCGGAGGGTCTCGGAACCGAAGATGTGCAGGTCTTCGTTGAAATCGACTAGCCGGGGCGACAACGCAATCACTTCAACGCCGACGGCCTTTGCACGCTGGGTGAGAATAGCCTGCACGGCATCTCCGGCGGCATCTGCGTCGCGGGCGATATAGAGCCGACGCAGGCCAGACGGCAGCAACATGGCTGAGAGGTGATTGGCCGAGAGCGCCGCAGCCATAGGCATGGTCGGCAGCACGTAACGCAATGAAAGCATAGTCTCGATTCCCTCGCCGGCGGCGAGCACGTCGTCCACCACGCCGAAGCGAACGGCGTTGCCGAGAAGGTCGCCCATCGCTCGCCGTGGCGTGGCGATCGGAGCCTTGCCAAGACGAATGCGATCAAATCCGTCTGGATCGAGCCAGGTTCGCTGCGCGCCGGTGATCCGCCCCTCAAGGTCCGTGACGCGGGCAATCATCGCCGGCCAGGTTTCTGTCGGCGAATGCTCGTCCGGCCGATAGTAGCAACGAGCGTGGAAGCGGAGACTTCCACCATGGTGGATGCGGGTTATCCCACGACGCTGCAAATACGTCTCGACTACTGTGCCCTCGATCGGCCTGGATATCGCAAAGAGCCGACGGGCGGCTTCTTGCGATCCATTTGGCGCCACTGAACGAACGGGTTTCGAGACCAGTTGCGGCTCAGGATGAGGCAGCTTCAAAAACCGCCTCGCTTCCTCGGCGACCTCGCTGAACTTGCGCAAACCCCGGCATTCGCGGATGATGTCGAGGAGATCGCCATGCTCGCCGGTCGCAGCGTCAGTCCACTTGCCGGCGGGGCCCTTAGGTGATTCCTGGAGCCGCACGAACATCGAGCGGCCCGGCGTGTTGCGGACGTCGCCGACCACCCAGTACCGCCCCGCCCGCTTGCCATTGCAGAGGTAGTATTGGCACACGGCCTCGGCCTCGCGCGCGAGGCGGCGTGCCAGTTCGCAAGGCGCGGCGGACATCACGCGGCCTCCCGCTCACTGACACGCGCGAACGGGTAAGTGTCGAGCACCTTTGTCAGGATCCCGAGGCCGCTTTCGTCCGTCGGCACGAACATCCGCAGCTTCCAGGATATGATATCTCCAAAGAGGCCGTAAGCGAGGAGGCGATCGCGCACAGTGTCGTTGGATCCCGACAGCTCGGAGCGGGCTGCGCCCATCACCCGGACGCGACGAAGCTGGAGCCCCTCGGCAAGCTCGAGGACGGTACGTCCCTCCATCACAGCGGCGAAGGCAGCGTCCGGCGCCAGCATGGGCGCATCTGCCAAGACGACATTTGCGACCCGGTCGATCGATCGGATGAGCCACGGCGTCTTCATCGAGGTCACCAGATGACCGAAGAATCGCTGTTTGGTGCTCTCGAAGGCGGATCGGCCCGCGGATTTTGCCTGCCCGTTTAGGGTTTCGGCTTCTCCGGTGATGTTGGCGGCTCGCACCGCCGCGTCGAGGTTGTCATGGATGATGCTGAACGCATCGGCATAAGCGTCGTAGATGCGAACCTGCTCGGGCGTAAGCTGGTGTTCAACGAGCTCGTACTCGAAGCCCGCATAGGACAATGAGCGGGCATCGTAGAGACGAAGCGCCTTGGGGGCGGGCGCCAGCACCTCCATCACTGCGACCCTGCCCTCCTCGATTGCCTCAACGAACTCGGCGCGTGTGGCGAACGGGAAATCGGCACCGCCCCAAAAGCCGAGGCGTTGCGCATATTCGAGGTTAGGGACCGTCGCTGCGCCAGTAGCCGACCCATAAACCAGGCGAGCATTGGGCAAGGCGTGCTGGAGCTCCAGGCCCGCGCCCCCCTGCTGAGGGGCCGCCTGTTCACCGCGCTCACCCTTGCCGCCGGCTGCGTTCTGCATGGCGTGGCTCTCGAAGACGATCACTCCATCGAAGTCGGTGCCCAACCATTCAACGATCTGCCCGACATGCGAAAGCTGCTCGCCACGCTCGTTGATGCGTAGCGTGGTGTAGGTGGCAAAAAGGATGCTTTTCGAAAGCTGGATCTGGGCGCCTTGGCGAAACCGGGAAAGAACAAGCAGCCGCTCCATCCCGAGCGCGGACCAGTCGTGCTGGGCATCTTCAATCAACTTGTCGGATTTGCTGATCCAGACCGCACGGCGGCGGTCTTTGAGCCAATTGTCGAGCAGGATCCCGGCAACCTGCCGCCCCTTGCCCGCGCCAGTACCATCGCCGAGAAACCAGCCGCCGCGAAAGCGGACGGCATTCTCCGCCTCGTCGTGCGCGGCGGCCACAACATCAAAGGTCGCATTGACCATCCAGGAGCCCGCCAGGAATTCGGAATGAGCCTCGCCGGCATAAATGACGCTCTCGATCTGGGCGTCCGACAGAACTCCGCCCACCAGACTTGAAGGCCGGTGCGGACGACACGGCCTCGGTGGCGCAGCGGATGCCATCGCCACGGACTGCACGAGCTTGGTCGGATGTGCGCACGTTCCGCGAATATGGATCGACTGCAATCTGTACTCCACAGAGAGCGCATCGGTGAGGCGGGCGCTTACCGGCGGCGACCGTTCGACGGTCTCGTACGTAAGCTCCACACCGTCTGGTGCGCTCCCCGAAGTGGAAGAGGGGCTTGGTGCAATCGCACCCGCCGATCGGCTCATTGGGGGGCGCCCTGTCACGTAGGCGACGACCGGCGCGGCGACGGGCAGCCTTGGAGCCAGGTGCTGGGTGACCCAATTGAGCAAGGTGGCGACATCGCCGGTTATGCCTTGCGAGGCCGGAAAAGCCTTCGGATCAGCGGCGGGCCGCTTGTCGATGACGAGCAGTCTCGTTTCCGTCTGAGTGCCGTGCTTGACGTAGACGTCGCCGTCGATCGCGGCAGACAACACGACCTGTCCGCGCTCTTGGAGGCGAACAAAGGCCTCTCGCCACGCCGGGTTATCCGGCGCAAGGCCTGCACGAACGACGGCGACCAGCCACCCACCATCGCAAAGACTCGCGGGCGCCGAAGCGATGTGCCCGCAAGTGGCGTCTGCGATCCTACCACCGACATTCGCTACCACGGAGAACGATGGGTTCGTCAGAACCACGCTCGGTGCGACCCTCGCGTCGAGTTGATCATCGATCTGCGCGGCGTCGAGCCACGTGACCTCAACGTTGGCAAACAAAACATCTAGCAGCACTGCGGGGCTTTCAGCCAATTCGTTCAACATCAGAGAGCCGCCGGCGAGCTCGGCCAGGATGGCGAGCAAGCCGCTCCCCGCGGACGGCTCCAGGAGGCGGTCGGCAGGCGTAGTGCCGGCTCCGGTGCATGCGGCCAGCCCAAGCGGGATCAGTGTCGAAAATTGCTGAAGCGCCTGACTGTGCTCGGAAGGCCACGTACGGGTCGGCAGACAGCTGGCGATTGTCGCGAGCGTTGGCAGCATGGCAGCCGTTGAGCCAGCCTTCATGGCCGGACCGAACTTGCGAATGAAGAGAACAGTTGCCGCCTCGCAGACGTCATAGGCAGTCTTCCAGCTCCAGGCACCGTCCGCGTCCGAGGCGCCGAAGGCCGCCTCCACGGCGCTACGTAGGATGGCTGCATCGATGCGACGGCCGCGTTCGAGATCGACCAAGAGCTGTCGAGCGGCCCTGACCGCGGCTGAGGTGAGACTTGCAGCGGCACGCATTGAGAGCGGCGCGGCGGCACCGCCGCCGGCGAGAGATTCGGTCATGGCACGATTTCTCAGGAGAGCAGGAATGGGTCGAACCATCAGGCGCTCTCCTTTGACCCGACGGCTCAACCCTCCCCTGGCCCTGCTCTCGCTCTCAGCCCTCGCCCATAAGAATGTGAACCGGCGTTGCACACCGGTTCTCAACAACGGCGGGATGGCCGGGGCGACCCGGCTTTGTGTCACTCACCCGCATCGAGCTGTTGCGGGTCATCGCCGCCGGCATTCTCCCGATCCCCATCCTCGGCGAGGAATTCGGGCGGGGGCCCGCGTCACTCTCTTGCTCGACTGACGACACGCTGGAGTCGACGGAACTCAGCGGCTTTGGCAACCAGCCGGAAACGTTGAGTAGACGCTCGCCCTGCTTGGCCATGTCGGCCTTTTTCAAATCGTCGATCAACTGCGCAAAAGCTTTCGCCCTTTGCTTCTCCCACCGCCTCCAGAATGCGAGGCTTGGTGACCCGGCCGAGGCTGCTGTCGATGGTCGGTTCCCAGCCGGCCTGCACCATATCGAGCCCGACCGCGCGCGCCAGTACATTGGCTTGATCGAGACGCGTGCGGACACCATGGGCGCAGACGTGGCCCTGATTGTAGCGGTTGGCTGGTTCGGAGAGCGTTGACCGCAAATTGCGAGCGAACAGGAACGCTTGAGCGGCACTGTGGGGAGCTGTGAGCGCGTGGCTTGAAGAGGTCGCGCATAACGGCGTCGCTCGTCTGTTCGTAAGCTTCGAGGCCAATGGACGGAGCGCGGCGGTCGGACGCGAGGACCGTTTGTTCTGCCAGCAAGCGCCGGATCTGGAATGGCTCGTCGTAGCGTGAGCGGCTGACCTGCTCCCAGACTTGCTCCTGGCGAGCATGATCCGCGGTCACCGAGAACCCCATGAGTTGCTCGAGCGTCATACCGCCCTCGGCGTAGATCTCGTGCAGCCTGCCAGTCGAAGCCGCTGCTTCACGACAGCTGGCGCCACAAAGTGCCTGGCGGCGATCTCTTCTTGGCTCGTGGCGCCTTGGTGGGAGACACTGAAAGGCGCGGAACTCATCGAGGGGGGTGCAGCCCGATCCGCTCGTCATTCTCCGCAATCGCGTCATTTTCCACGATACCTTGGTCCCGAACAATGCACGGAACCGCTTGGGTCTTCGCCATGTGCTTTTGTTTCACAAGCAGTTCGAGGGCACGATAGCGCCTGCCGCCTGCAGGCACTTCGAAGATGCCGGTCTCGTTGCCTTCGGCATCAACTACGGCCCGAACGTTGAGGCTCTGCAGGAGCGTGCGTGCCGCGATGCTTTCGGCGAGTTGCTCGAGATGCCCGCCTTCACATGACGGACATTGGATTGGCTCAGCACCAGCTTGTCGAACGGAATGTCGCGTGAGGGCGACAGGGTGATCTTTTGGACAGCCCGTCATGTCGATTCTCCACGACGGGCAGCCGTGAGCCTCTCTCGGCCTTCAACCCGTCGCGGAAAACGACCCTCCCCTCTCACTCTCTTACCCGCGGTGGCCGAGGAGAACCTCACGTCGGTTCCTGCTCCGCTGTGTCCGTCGTCATGCCGACAACCTCTTCCGGCAAGAACCCAAGGAGATAATCGGCAACCTTGCTGGCTTGCGAGGCAGCTCGCACAATCGCGCGATTATCCTCTCGCAGCACTTCAAGCCAGCAGCCGATATAGTCGGCGTGGCGCACGGTCGGCACAATACCGAGCGAAGCGCAACTGAACGCTGACGATATCTCTGCGATGAGCTCCTCAAAGGCGTACTTCTTGGTGCCGTAGCCGCCTGACAAATCGCGGTTGAGACGCGATGCATGGCCGCTGGCATGCGCCAACTCGTGCAAGGCGGTTCGATGCCAGTTGATCGGCTCGAAATAGGCTTGCGGTGGCGGCACCTGCACATAATCTTCTGCCGGCGCATAGAAGGCGCGGTTGCCGCCGATGCGGAAGTCGATTCCGGTCGCCTTAATCAGGTATTCAAGCTTTGGCTCGATGAGGGCTGGCGGCGGAGGTGGCGCCGTCGTTGCGATCTCCGAAGGCAAGCCGTCGCACTGATCGGTATTGAAGACCGTGAAGCGCTTAAGGAAGGGGATGGCCCGCGCTTCGTCGCCTGTTTCGCTGGCGTGCCGCTTTTCGTCGACCGGCACAAAGCGATCGGCATAAACGACGGTGGTGCCGCGCTCGCCCTTGCGGACGTGACCGCCGAGCGACAGCGCCTGGCGGAAGGTAAGCCAGCTCTGACCTGTGAATGCGCGTTCGGTGGCAGCCCCCCAGAGGATTAAAACGTTGATGCCGCTGTATTGACGGCCAGTCGCAGCGCTTTTCGGCATGGCCAATGACGCCGTCTCCGCCGGGGTACCCCAGGGCTGCACCCACGGGACTCGGCCGGCCTCCAGTTCGCCGATGATCTTGTTGGTGATTTCGTCATAAAGGCTTGACCGGTCCTCGCCGGCGCGCCCCCGAAGATAGTGCCTGGACATCGCGGATCTCCGCGACGGGCGCCGCGAGCCTCTCTCGCGGCCTGTAACCCGTCACGGCAAAACCCGGCCGGCACTCTTACTCTCAACCTCTTCAGGCGGAATCGACGCCGCGTGATTTGCGACAGCGCCGCACGCAGACAAGTGACAGAATGCGAAATCTGCGGCGCGCTCCGCCTTCCGTTCCATTCTTCGGGATTTGGCCATGAGGTCGACCGGAGGCCCAACCAGGCGTGCGCCAAGGGCGCATCGCCCCAAACGCAAAATGGCACCCGGAGAGCGTGAGCATAGCGACCGGAAGGGGCACGCGGGTCCGAGTGCAGCGACGAGACCGGTTCAATAGCGGCACCCGGGAACGGGGCAGTGATAGCGATCGCCGAGAGGCGAGCCCCTTTCCCGAGTGCCTCCGGCGAGGAGCTCCGCAGTCCTTGCGCGAGGGATCGAAGCCGGATGGGCGAGACGCAAAGCGGCTCGGTTCACGAGAGCCCGGTGCGGCGGAGGCCGCACGCGCGAAGCGGAAAAAATCCGCTGGTGCGAGGATCTAGATTTCCTCACGCGCATGCGTCTGCGCGTCATAGATCCTGATCTGCAGCATGGGAAAACGCTTCTTTAGTTCTTCTCCACCTGCCCTGGCACCGTCTTTGGTTGCGAATTCGGCTTTGAGGCGGCCATCCACTTCAAGCGCGTATCCAGAGGCCGGCAGTTCACGATTGGCTGCAACCATTTCATTCCCATTGTGCAGTGAGGTCGTTGAGAATGATGCCTAGCGTGAGTCGCCCAAAGTGCGCTAGACCCACCTGCCCGAGTGCGGTGATCAGCCATCGCACGTTGTGGATTGACGCCTCGCAATGGATCGCGTCAAGGATGGACATTTGCATCATCCGAACAGGCGGTCGGGTTTCCGTTGGCGCCGATGCATGCACGATAGCGCCACGGCTCGACGTAGCTGCCCTTCCAGAGGCCTTGGCCCGCGCGCTCAGCCTGCCCGCTGCGCTTCGTGATATCTGCCCTTCGAATATTGAGGCCAATCCAGCGCGAGACCGTTGCGCACAAGCCATTCCCCAACATCCTTGCCCTCGACCGAGGCGCGCGCTGCACCGCCCCAACCCTAAGGGTCACGCTCCAGTCTGGCGCGCAAAACCACAGGATCAAGCTGCTGATACCCAGGTTGGTAGTACCGGCTCGTCCAGGATTTGGGGTAGGACGAGATCAACTTGGGTTTGGCCCCGTCTAGGAGCGAATAGGCAAATCGTCGAAACCCAAGCTTTTGCGTCAGCCTTTCGGCAATGCGTTCAAATGCATGCACGTCACCTGCTGTCTGAATGGCATTCGACAAATTCCGAAATGCGTTCTCAACCAATCTCATTCTGCATACAACATATCGAGGGCCATCCGCTTCTGTCGGTTGATCGTCAGCGCACAGGGCGCGTTTACGGACTTGCCAAGGTTGAGCCATGGCTCGATTGCGTCCTCCGCGGGCTTGAACACCGGGATGTGGTAGTCGCATTGGTGTGACGCGCTCGCGAGACGATCGATTGTCGGCCTCCTCAATCGCAACGCCTCAAGACTGGGAACGGTAATCGCCGGACCCACCGATATCGATCAAATAAGTCGAAGGGCTATCGATAGGTACATCGGAGCCGAGAAGCCGCCGCCCTGCCGCAACAGGCCATCCCGTAAATAACGAACCACTTCCACGATGATATTCTGCCCGTTATTTTGGGACGCTAGCATCATCAACGTCATAACCAGCTTCAACCGCTGGCGTTGCACGACTTCTGAACCTCGTCGATTAGCCTAAGCCGCGTGACTGGCGATGTGTGCCACAGTCAAAAGGCCGATCTGAACCAGAGGCCGGAAACGCGGCCGGCGTCCAACGGACTCACCTCAGCTTCGGCGAATGAGCCCTGCCGCGACAATCATTCGATGCTCTGTAAGGGCCTACCGCGACTGTTCGCCGAGCTCGCCTGGTGCGCGGCGACGATGGCCATCAAGGCCGCAGCGAGCCGCCCGTTCTAAATATACTTCTAGATCTGGATCGTTGACATCGATTGCCCACCACGTTCCGTCCAAGCATATCAAGGGTGAAGAGACGAGACTTTTACATCCCTTGCCAGAACGCGGGTCGTTCAGCTCAACTTTCACGATCTCCGCTCCCCACAATTCAGATTTCGGTGTCGGCAGCCTATCCCGAATGGTTCAAGATTTGCTTGGAAGAAAATGAACACTTTTAGGCATTTGCTCGGCAATTACCTAGCGCACGCGGCCAGGCAAGAGCGTGTTTGGCTGGGCTGTTCTGCAATCGGACGCCGCCATGTTTCGCGAACATTAACCAAGAATTGTTTCTGTTACCCATAACAGTTTCTTAAGACTTAAGCTAAGCGAGGCTAAGTGCTAGCGGCTCGCAAGCGATAGTCGTGCGGCAAACGCTGACGCAATCTTCCCCTTTTCATGGAAACGCATGATGAGCGATCTTACGCACACCGTCAGCCATCCACAGAACCCGCTGGCCATTCCCGGCTTACGGAAGGATGACGTTGTTCGCGGAATATATTGCATGATCGCCGCGAGCGTGATGTTCGCACTATCGAGCGCACTATCGAAATGGGAAGCCGCTCTCTATCCCGTTGGCGAGGTTATGTTTTTTCGCTCCGTTTCCGCGTTTGTCCTCTGTGCTGCATTGATTCTCCCGGCAACGGGCATGTCAGTCTTTAACACTCGGCGGCCCCGCGCCCACCTTGCGCGCGGGCTGTCGCAGTCGATCTCGCAGACGTTCACTGTCATCGCCGTTAGTCTGATGCCCCTTGCAGGAGCGATCGCGATCAATTTTTCTGCATCGTTGTGGGCGGCTTTGCTGTCATTAATCTGGCTTAAGGAGCGTGCCGGAATCGCGCGTTGGAGCGCGCTGGTAACGGGATTCGTCGGAGTCGTCGTTGTGGCAAATCCAGGTGCAGATTCGTTGCAGATTGGCGCATTATTTGCGCTAGCGAACGCGGTTATGTATGGCAGCGTCACGGTTGCCGTTCGCGGAATGACCGCGACGGAGTCTGCAAAGACGCTGTTAATGTGGCAGATGCTTACGGTAACCTTTTTTCACTCCTTCTTACTGCTGTTTGGATTCCGGATGCCGACGCCGGCTGACGCAATCATGTTGATCCTGAGCGGTCTTACAAATGCTGCGGCACAATATTTTTGGACGCAAGCGCTCCACCTAGCCCCGGCCGCCGCCGTCTCGCCATTCTATTACCTGACGCTCGTCTGGGCACTTGCAATCGGATTTTTCGTTTGGGGCGACGTACCGACGCTTTTTCTTCTGATCGGGTCCGGCATTGTTGTTGCATCAGGCCTGTTCCTGCTCGTGCACGAGGCTCGGCGACCAACCAAGAAGCCGATCTTCGTTGAACAAACTGGAGAATCCAGCCTTCAGAAAGTCGCGGGGTAGAGGAGCAGGTCCCAAGCTCTAAGCGACAAATTTGCGCCCGGGCGGCCATTTGGCAATCATTTCAGGAACTTTAGCTATTGGAACAGGCGGGCTGAACAGATAGCCTTGCCCTTCGTCGCAATCGAGCGCAGCAAGAAAATCGTACTGTTCGACGGTTTCGATGCCTTCTGCCAACGTCGTCATTCCCAGAGCGCGAGCAATACTCACCACGGCTTGCACAATCACAACGTGCTCGGTGCCTTCAGCAAGGTCAGAAACAAACGACCTATCTATCTTGATTTTGTCGAATGGAAAGCTACGGAGGTAACTGAGAGAGGAATACCCTGTACCGAAGTCGTCCAACGAAATACGGACGCCGAGTTGCTTCAACTGACGCAGGGTAGATAGGGTGGATTCATTATTGGTCATGAATACTCCCTCGGTAATTTCAAGCTCAAGGCAATGCGGCTGAAGTCCGGTTTCCGCCAGCGCGTGTCTCACGACGTCGGAGAGTTTGGAAGATGAAAACTGAATCGGAGAAAGATTGACTGCTATCTTAAGATCGTTCGGCCAGTGCGCTGCGCAGCGGCACGCCTCTCTCAACGCCCATTCGCCAAGAGGTTGAATGAGTCCAGTATCCTCGGCTACCGAGATGAATGTCGCCGGCGGTATCATGCCATTGACCGGATGGCGCCAGCGCACCAGGGCTTCGAATCCGGTTATGATGTTGCTCCGCAAATTGAGGATAGGCTGATAATATAATTCCATCTCATTCTGCTCGATTGCCTCGCGCAAATCGATCTCAAGCTGCCGTCGTTCCCTAAGCTCCCTGTTCATTGCAGCATGATAGAATTTATAGCTGCCGCGACCTTGGGCTTTGACCGCGTACAGTGCTAGATCGGCGGCTATCAGAAGGTCGTCGCAATTTACTCCATCGCGCGGTCCAATGGCGATACCTATACTGACTCCGGAACGGATTCGGTGGCCGCCAATCTCAAAGGGCGCCTGTGCTGCCTCGATCATACTATTCGCTAGGGACTCGATCGCTGCTCGAGACTCAACCGTCGGCACAACAACTGCGAATTCATCGCCGCCTAGGCGTGCCAGCACTTCACTTGCACCAAACGTACTCTTTAAGCGCCGGGCCATCTCCTGCAAGAGCAAGTCACCGGTCTGATGGCCAAGCGTATCGTTAATAGCTTTAAAACGATCAAGATCAAGAAATAGGACGGCGAATTCCGCCGCTGGCGGGCCGTTGTCTACTGCCGATAGTTGCCGGCGACTCATCTGGTCGAGCATGGAGCGGAACATCCGCCGGTTTGGGAGACCGGTGAGTGAATCCTCGGAGCTAAGGCGGACGGCATCTGCTTCAGCGCGTGATCTTTTCGTGACGTCGGTGAAGGTTTGGACGAATCCACCATCGGGAAGACTTTCCCGGCGAATCTCGATGATTGATCCATCCGGCATCGCTCGTTCGCTAACGCCGAGTTCTCCTGCGACAAGATCTCCCAAGATCCGAACAGAAACCTCGGTCAATCTGCCCGTAGGTGTCTCGTATTCGGCTAGTTGATCGACCCTTGGTGGGTTCTGTATGAACTCTACGGGCAAATCGAGCAACTCGCCGCAGCGACGATTGATAATCGGAATCTGCTGATCATAGGTAACCAGCATAATTCCTTGGTTCATATACTCGAGCGTAAGGTCAAGCTGATTCGCTTTTTGTCGCGCCTTCGCGTCTATCCGTAGAAGCTGCTCAAGCGCAATCAGAACCAGCAAAGTAAGTACTGTGCCCACCAATGAATTCAACTTGAGGGCATTCCGAGAGCTTTCGAAGATCTGGCTTTTGCTCAAGCTAACGCTAACCCACAATGGATAGCCCTTGACCTTGCGGACAGTAATGAAACGCGTCTCGTTGCTGGCAGGATCAATGCTCTCAAATGTAGTTTCCACCCCGGCTCGCATTTGGTCGAGCAGTTCTGTTCCGCTAAGATCGTCTCCAAGTGCGTAGCCGACCGCGCTTCCGCCACTCGAACGAACAACGCCATCACTTCCGATCAGGGCGATCGCCGCCGCCGATCCAAAATCGATATTGTTGTAGAATTTCGTCAAATGGTCCGGATTGAGCGAGGCCACGACGACGCCGCCGAACGTCTGGTCACTGTTCACGAAGCGCCGCGTGAATTGCACGGACCATTTTCCGCTGGCACGGCCAATCACCGGTTTGCTGATAAAAAGCTCATCCGCGATGTTGTTCAGATGAAATCTAAAGTGCTCCCGATCGCTCAGATCCAGGGCAGGCGCGGGTTGAGGGCCGGTGTTCGACGCGCGCATAATTCCCTTGTCATCGATAATGGCGACTTGGACGATGATGTCGCTCAATACGTCGGTCGTGTTGGCAATGGCGCTAAAGCTAACCGAATTTTTTCGGGTCTCAATGCTCCGTCGCAAATATAAGAGCGCCTTATCAATTTCTCCGATTGATCGAAGAACATTCTCTTCGAATACCAGCGCAAAGTTATGAGCGTCCCTATGCGTCTCTCTTTCGTCCCCCCGAACATCGCCGAGGTATTTTACAACAATTCCTGCCCACATCATGGCGATGATCACCAGGCCGAAGATTGCCGAGCTCCGACGCTCAGCAATCAACTTTGGCAGCTCTAGGACTTGTAAATTCATGCCGAGAACAGGCCCCCCTATCTGCCGGGCTTACTCGTCTGATATTTCGGGCGACTTAACTTCATTGATCGGCCACCGGTGCATGGAGGGTTAACCTTAATAGATGGGCCACTACTCTTCCGAGTTGACGTTGAGAAAAATAACCGATTATTAACCCGCGATAAAAAGATCTTCTTTCGGAGTTCATATGTCAGGTCGCGATGCGGTTGGTCCGAACGAAGACGCCTTAACCAACACTGAAATAACGGCTTGTGGGCAACCCTTTGGCGACAAAGCAGTTGACGGAGTATCGGAAAGATCAATCGATGCGGCGCCTGTCACTCTTCGAGCCAAGGAGATTGCGCCGGAAAAGGTCCTGCAAGCCTTCAACACCTGGGCTTTCAAGCGTGAGCAGCCTGACAACTCTATTGCAATGTTGCAAAGCATTTCCAAATCGATTGCGGTCAGAAATCCCGTCCCGTTTGTGCTCTATTGGGGAAAAGGTCCGCGGTCCAACATCGATAAGCCAGACTTCGAATGTCTGAACTATTTGGCTGCGTTCACCAGCCGAATAAGTAAAACATATGCCCCCGGGGCGACACTAAGATTGATTTTCACCGATACCCACGCGGAATTGAACGGACATTCATCACGGGACATACGCCAATATTTTGATGAGGTTGCGGATGGCGCCCGCGAACGCGGTTTCGAGAGCTGCTGGTTGGGCAACCTCACAAAGGCCGCTGAAGCGGATAACACAAGTACTTTGATCGATGAGATCGTACCGGAGCCGACGTTTCAGCGGCTGCTTGCTAGCGCTATGAAATGGTATCGTGGAAATGGAAGTTGTGAAGAGGGCGCATTAGAATATTACCGGATGAACATGGTCGAAAAACGTGCGGTCGAACGTGCATTTCCTGACTCAATTTTCATCACCTTCAATGGAAGCGAATTTCGAAGGCTTTTTCCCCAAAGGCTTCCAATCTTTTACATGTATTCGCTTCGCAAAGGGATCAGCATCAAACCTTGGTTCCTCTTTCCCGATACGGCCTCCTGCGAACGCGAGCAAGGTAGCCTCGCGTAGCCATCACCACAGTTTCTTGAGCCTGTCCCCGGGGTGGACACCTCTCTAAATGCACCTTCCGTAAAGTGTGTGAACGAGGCTGCCTGAACGCTTAGCGCAATGGCGTACCCATGGAGCCATGCCACTTTTCGCAGCTCTGGTTGGCGGTTGAGATTGGCGCTGTCGACGAGAGCGCGAACTTGTTTGAGCTGACATTCGGGCACGAACCTGAATCGGATCTACATGGCGGCGACCTGATTGTTACGCAGCAGAGAGTGTTGCCGCCCCGAACGGATGCGTCGAAGAAAGCTTGGTCGCCCCCTGGCTCTCCAGGTTACCGGTCCGTCCAGGCTTCACTTCGAATCCATCGTCGATTTCTCGCATGGCTCGCATCTGATGTTTGGAGAAGACGCCGATATGTGAAGCCGACTAGCGATCGCCAAGACGCAGACGCAATTGCCTAAAGTCGCCATTGGGTTGGTCGAACCTGGTGACGGCGAAGATGCACGAAGCGCCAAATCCTAGATGTGCAGGCAACGACTTGAGCGCTCCGTACCGCCAGTGCTTTTATCTTGCCCTTCCGCCGGCGTAACTGCCTTTCTCCTGGAGCTGGGTCTTTGCTGGTGTGTGGGCCGATAGCGCTGAGATTTCGTCGTCGAGTGGCCAAGATGATGCCGCGATGGCGCACAAATTGTTCTGTGCGCTCGGATTTCGGATGCCCGCGCCCGCTCGACAGTACCCGTCAATGAAAGCACGAACATCGCCGCGACAGCCGCTAACGACGACAAGAAATCGCATCCAAATGGAGTTTGAACGACAGCAAGAGCACCGTAAGATCCCGCCGGTTTCTCTTGCGGTCGAGTCCTTGCTGCCTAACCCTCTTCTTCGTTGGTCGTATTGAGCTGGCCCGACCACTCGCAGAACGCCTTGCTGCCGAGGAGGTAGAGGATGAGAATTAGGGCTGCGATGACGGGCGCCCCCAGCATACCCAACGCCGGAATCAACTGCACGAGGTAGGCTCCGAGTGTTAGCCCCCCAGCCCCGACCACGGTTTCTGGCGTCGGTGCTTTGCCGAGCCTTCCGATCTTCTTGAAGGCCTCGTCGATCATCTTTCGAATTTTGGGATCACCGCAAATATAGCCGCGCACAACCCGCATCAATAAGGCGAAGAATCCTGATTCGTGATGTGCCTGCAACGCGAGCTGATAGGAATCGGTGGTCATCATACCCTGCTTCGACAGCTCTCCACGCAGCCATTCCAATCGCTTCAATGCCTCAGGGTGAGTCTTGGCCGCCGCTTCGAAATCCTGTTGTGGCTTCAGTTCCCAGCTTCGATACGCCGAGGTGCGGCGAGATTTTTCCTTCAGCTCTGATGGGTTGGCAAAGGGCTCTTTGAGCACCACTCCCACCAGACGTCCCAGACGCCGAGCTGCTCTTTCCTTGTCCTTTTCGTCAACGATCTCCTGCAGACTTTGGTGGTATTCTACCCTCGCCAATCGATCAAGTTGGACGACCCCACCTTGGATATCAATGGCCTGGCTGAGTGCATCATCGCGAACGTTGGCTGTCAGTGTCGCGGCGACGGCCGTTGACGTTGGCCTGTCAGATCGGATTAGGATATCCGAGACACGTGTGATCTCAATGCCCTCTTCGTCCAGACTCTCCTCTGCGCCGCGTGGCAACATCTGGTCCCAATCGGTCACCGGACCGAAGCTGATGTCGAGATCGCGTTCGATCTGGCTGATGCGCTTCTGCCGTATCGAAAATCGGCCCGGATCGATGGCTTCCTAGGC
This sequence comes from Bradyrhizobium sp. CCBAU 65884, assembly GCF_028128835.1. Taxonomy (NCBI): domain Bacteria; kingdom Pseudomonadati; phylum Pseudomonadota; class Alphaproteobacteria; order Hyphomicrobiales; family Nitrobacteraceae; genus Bradyrhizobium; species Bradyrhizobium sp. CCBAU 65884. The sequence continues at coordinate 34,783 of NZ_LBJU01000119.1, forward strand.
CAAATTCTCGATCAGGTCACGCTGGCTGAGAACGAATCCGATCGCGCCGGGACGCTCGTTCCGGTCGCGCCAAATCACGATTTTAAAGAATGCCCAGGGGACGCGAGCATCGTCCAATTTCTTGTCCCGATCCCCGAAAATGGGGCCGTTGAAGACCGACAATCGCGTTCTTTGCTGCCCGCCCTGCTCCGAGATGAAGTTCTCCAGGTCACCCCACAGGTCGAGATCTGCGCCAGTGAAATCGGTCGACCGATTTAGCAGATAGTGCTGCGGCGCGGCATTTGTGTAGTGGAAAGTATCCCAATTCGCTGCCAGGGCATCCTCCTTGTCGCTGCCCCACGCAGCATCATCACGCCGAGTAAGATGCCCTTTGTCGTAGTCATTATCGTTGTAGTAGCTCGCCCCGAGCTGGTCTTGCGGATCGATACGTGGATCAAGCCGCCAAGACTGACCGCCTTCGTCCCGCGAAACTGACTCTGGTGGATTGAAGTTCACGTTGCATGCGGACACATAGGCAATGCGCCGTCGCTCGTTCATGATGATACTAAAGCGGTGGTAGCGAAGCTCGATGGTATCGCGCGGTCGCGCAGGCCGAGGCACGCGCAACGCACGCCCAAAACGCGGCTGCGCCTTCATGGTTGGAAACGGGACGTTCACCCCGAGGAACCGCCGATCGTAACCTTCACGGTCGGCATACTCCTCTGGCTCGAGCTTTTCTTCCAGGATTTCACCGCGAAAGCTTGGAACTCGCGCAGGTGCCGATGGAAGTGGCGTTCCTGCAGGCGGTTGACGTGCATCGCCAATAGCCGAGGAAATACGCAATGGGATCTCAAGTTCGAGCGCCGTTCGAACAGATGGTTGGATCGCCGCAACTTGCTCGCGTTGAGGCCGGTCGGGCGCGCGGCGGCCGACCGGCTCGTTGGCTTTGCGTAGCTCGATGGCTTCCTTGCGCACATCCAAAGGCGGCGGCGTCTTGTTCAACACAGGGGCCAGCAGTGCCTTTTGCTCGCTGGAAAGCTGTAACCGGCTGAGCTCGGCGATGAGTGACGAGACGCGGACGCCCTCGTTCGCGCGCCAGGCAATGTCGGCGGAAGACTGCGTCTTCTCGTCCCAGATCTTGCCTTCCTTATCGAGCCAACGCCCGCCCGCATCCTCGACGGGGACACCCGTATGGTGGAGTGCGACAACCTCCCACTGATCGTTGAGGACCGGCGACCCCGACGAACCCTTTTCGGTGTCAGCCTCGTAGTGAAGAAATGGGCCAAGAGAGTTGACTTCCTGGCTGCTCGTCGAAATGTCAAGAAGCCGGTTATCGCGAACGACAACCTCCTTCTCGCGGCCGAGAGGATGCTGGACGATGTTGACGAAGTCATCCGGTGTTACCGTGATCTTTCCCTGAGCCTCGTTCAGAGTAAGCCAGCCATACTGGTCGATCCCGGCGCCCTGATTGCTCCTCGGCGCAACGGCTACGATCGCAAAGTCCAGCCTTCGATTATTGAGGAACAATCGGTCCGGCTCGAAAGCGAAGAGTTGCGGTTGAGGATTTGGCGCGAAGCGATTTTGTTCATAGTCCATCTGAATGAAGCAAGTCGCGGCCTGCTCTTGCGTACGAAGCACGTGCTCATTTGTCAGAACAACACCGTTGCCAATGAGAAAGCCGGACGGCGCGCTCGAAGGCCTCCGCCGGTATAGATGAGAATGCGGCCGACGCGCCGGCTTGCTTGTATGCCGCGAGCCAGGAACTCGACAGACAAGAAGTTGCGCACGCCAAGCACGACTTCCTGAACGAGTTGTTCGTTGAGATCTTCAGCGGCGAGCGGCGTTGGGCGATTGATCAAGTCTTGAAGCGTCGGGTTGTCAGGGAGGCGACCATCGCTTACGCTCTTTCGTACTTGGTCAATCAGTCTATTCAAGCGAAGGGCGACACGCGGCGGCGTATCGGCGACGAGCGCACGTCCTTCCTCGACGGCTATGGCTTTTTGCTCGCGGACTGCGGTGCGCTCCCGCCATCGTTTGGCAGCTTCTGCTGCCCGCTCCAGAAAGACGGAATTGAAGTCAGGATCATTATCCATTTCTGCGGTCATGGTGATCGTCCTAAAGGTCAGACTACGTTTGAGAGAAGCGGATTCGCGAGGGACCCCGTGTAAAGATACGTCTCAGTGATTCCGGACCGGCCGGAGTATGGCCTTGAGAAGGGTCAGAAACGCTGTCGGGACGGCAATCCCCAAGCTGCGATCAACAAACAACATGGCTCAAATGCTCTAAAATGAAAGGTTGTGTAATCGAGTATTCGGTGTATCGTAGCCGAATACAACTAAGACTTTTTGTCGCTCACGATGATGGCTGTCATAGGTTTTTCATATGCCGCGGTCGTTCGCTTTGCAGCACTGAGGATCGTTGCTTCCGCCGTCGCAGCGACGTCTTCTCTAGCGAGAGCCGACAACAGCTGGCCCGTCAAGCACGAGCTCATCGGCGGCTCGCCTCCGGGCAAGCAGTCAGGTCGTGCGCTTTCACCCCGATGAGCAACACAGTATTGCGGTCGACATCGAGCGGAAACCAAGGCTGCGAGTGATCATTGCCTCTGATCAAGTTCTCACCCGTTATCTGGACAGACGACTGGAGGACAATGGCCTGAGCATTGAGGGACAAGGATGGCCGGCTCTATGCAGGCTTTCGCGGCCCGGTGGTTAAGGACAGGCGAGCAGCGATGGTTTCAGTCGAGATCGACACCCTCTTTGGCGGAAGCGGCACGGCACACCAGCTGTTCCAGCTTCCCTTGGATGGGCGCGGCGTGCGTGATCTTACCACCCATGGCGAGTTGATATTGATCCTCGCAGGGCCGGCAAGGACGGCCCAGGGACTTATGCCGTCTATTCCTGGGACGGGCGGACGGAAAACGTCAAACCGCTATCCGCACTATGTTTTCGCTCCTCCGGAAACCGGAAGCTCTGCTGCCTTTGGAAAAGCGCGGCTTGGAGCTGCGTGTCCTGATCTTGTTCGACGGCGACAAGGAAGGTGCTCCAACTCCAGTCAATGTCCCAGCGCCCTGATGCAACACGCGTTGAGGGTCCACATGAGACTGCTATTCTTGGTCGCTATCGCCCTTCTAGTTCGGGTCGATCCGTTCTGCCTTGGCGCCAGGAGGGTCACTCGATGGTCGCCGAATCGCGGCGCATCGTCTGGGCCAAACCACCTAAGCATTCGAGCCCTTTGCAGACCGACCTTTTGCCCGATGTTCAAGAAGGTCATGTGTGCCCTGGGATCCATTGCGAGTTGGGCAGACGACTATCGCGCTGAGCACGAAGAAAGCCGCAACTGGCATTTTGTGAATATCCCTTTAACCGGACACGCATGATCCTCAAATCGATTGCAGGGCGGATCCCGTCAGCCGGCTCTATGAGCGAGCCTCCGTCATCGTGACCACCAATCTCGCCTTCGGCGAATGGCTGAGCGTGTTCGGCGACGCCAAAATGACCTCCGCGCTGCTCGACCGATTGGCCCATCACTGCGACATTGTCGAGACCGGCAACGATAGCTGTCGGTTCAAGAGCCGAGACGACGATCACGCCGCCCGCGCTCGTCTCGCCTCCGCTATCCCGGCCAGCTCCGACGAGACGAGCGCTACCAGCAACACCCGCCGCACGAAGGGGTCAAATTGGACGCCGATGAGGGATCAAATTTGCAGGCCGATTGACACCTAAGTTTGGTGAACAGCGGCTCAGTCAAGCTTCTTGCCCGCCATTTCACGCATTATACGCTCGTTTTGGGCGATCCGCTCTGTTTCGGCGACTTTAGTCATCGCTGGTCCGCCAGCTGCCGGTCAGAACTTTCGGCAAAACCTCATCGAGTTGTGTCGGATACGGCCCCTGCAAGAGCACGCAAAATGCCGTGCCTGTGTTCGAGCGCTTGAAGAAGCGCAACAAGCCGCAGCCCACCGACAAGATCTTCCCCAAATCGCACCATGCCGATGTTCAATCAGATCCTGGTCGAGCTTGGATTGAAGCACGACCGCGAGGGACGGCCCCGCACGCTCTACAGCCTGCGGCACACCTATATCTGCTTCCGCCTGATGGAGGGCGCCGACATCTACATGCTGGCCAAGAACTGCCGGACCAGCGTCGAGATGATCGAGAAATACTATGCTGCCCACCTCAAGGACGTGCTGGATGCCAGCGCCATCAACGTCCGCAAGAAGAAGCCCACCGAAGAAGGAAGTGGCGGAAATCCGCCGTGGCGAGCTTGAAACGCTCCGCTAGCTGCTCAAGAGATGTGCGAAAACTGTTGGATTCTCTTGGCCTTAGGCGAAATGCGCCGTATAGATGGGCCGATGCGGGCGTGTCGCAATTGGTAGACGCATCGGACTTAAGCCATTGAGTGCCCTGGGGGAACCCCCAGGAGCAGAACTGCTCAAAATCGGGGAACCTTAACTGGCAATCCCGAGCCAAGCCCCCCGCCAGGGGGAAGGTGTAGAGACTAGACGGGCAGCACCTACAGCGGACATCGCCAGGGTGAAGGGATAGTCCAGACCACGAGCGCCGGAGGGGCGGCGGCGAAAGCCGAAGTGGTAAGAAAATCCGTGGGGCCCAAGGCCTGTGCCGGTTCGAGTCCGGCCGCCCGCACCAGAACATTCAGATGAATTGGGACGCCGATGAAAGAGCGATTTGAAGGGGAGCAGAACCGTCCGCAGCTCGTTGCATCGCTCCGTCGTCAGGATTTCGCAGGCGGCCAGCTTGAGATCGCCCAGGCTCTGGCGGACGCAGGAGAACTGGTCGAGTTTAGACCCGGCGAGAACATGACCGTGCAACATGCTGTAGATAATGACATCTATCTGCTTGTTGCTGGCAAAATCGCTATCATCGTAAATGGCGCACAAGTTGCCACGCGATCAGCCGGGCAACACATTGGCGAGATGGCAGCCATCGAGGCATCACTGCCGCGCTCGGCAACGGTCACCGTCCTTGAGCAAGCGGTAGCGCTCAAATTGAGCAGCGCCGCGTTTATGGGGATCAGCGAGAAGTTTCCCAGCGTGTGGCTGCCGATTGCCCAGGAGCTGTCCAAACGGCTGCATCAGCGCAACAAGACCATCTATCTTCCGAACCAAGCTCCCAAGCTCTTCATCATGTCCTCATCCGAGGCGCTCAAAATCGCGCACGCGCTTCGCACCGGCTTAGAGAAAGAGGTATTCAGCACTGTTTGGGATGACGGGGTCTTTTTCGCGGGCGATTACCCTCTTGAGGCTCTGGAGAAGCAGGTGAGCGAGGCCGATTTTGCCGTTGCCATCGCCGAGCCTGACGACATCTCGGAATCACGGGGGAAAAGAGCGCCGACCGTGCGTGACAACGTGCTCTTCGAGCTGGGCCTCTTCATGGGCAAGTTGAGCCGGTACCGCACCATCCTTGTTCATCCGAGAGTGAAAGACCTAAAGCTTCCCTCGGATCTCCAGGGCCTGACCCTCGTCCCCTACCAAGCAGGTGACGACGCAACCGTCGCTGAGCGCATCGCGCCGGTGTGCGAAACGATCCGCGAACTCGTGAAGAGGCTAGGTGTGCGCACCTTCGCTATCGAAGAAGATCGATAAGCCGCACGAACCAGCCCCGCTTGGGGTTGGCTTCCCTTTCAGTTTCCACTTCAACGACGAGCGGCGATGCTTGTGCGCGGAACGCCGTCGCAGAGAGGTGCAGCGTCGAGCGGCGCGCAAGCGTGACAATCAACAGCACCGCAAAATTGACGCCGACGTCTGGGTCTTCGACGATGTCGCGCATCGCCTTCTGGTCTTGTACGCTCGGCAGTGGCTCAAACGACGGATGGGAGTGCCATTCGCCGAGATAGTTGAAGCGTTGGTAATTGTGTCCCGTCCGCGCGAAGAACTCATTCAGGAAAGCGCGGTTGTGGTCTAGGTCTCTGACGAAATGGGTCGCCGAGCCTCCGCTGCGCTGGATTGATAGGTCAGCGATCCGAAACGTCTCGTCGCCGACATGCTCACCGACAAGAACTCCACCGATCTCGCGAACGCCAGCTCGCTTGAGCTCTGCAACCAGCGTTTTGACGGCGGCGTGAGGAAGGATCATTCTCATTTTACGTCGAAGATCTTGGCAATCTCGACGATTTCCGCAGTCGCCTCTTCGGCCGAGAGAGTCATTGCTTTCTCTATCGGAGAGGCTTCCGGCATCGGAATGGGATAGGTTTCAAAGGCTTGCGTGAAAAGTCCCTCTTCCGGAGCGAGTCCTAACACGTAGACCGGCACAGGAAAGTAAGATGGATCGCGTGCCAGGAGCGTATCGATGGCTAAGCGCGCGGTCGCGGCGGCGATGCTGGTGACATCGGCGTCATCCGCGATCATCGGCGGACCTTCGCCGCCCGTCGCGTAATCTCTCGTCGCCGCCTTGGGCTGATAGTTCCGCTCGGCAAACCAGTTCTCGATCGCGCGGCGCATGAGCTGAGGTGACGGCTCAACGCCGGGTCGGTAGCGAGCGATCAGACCGCCGAATCCTCCGCCGTACACCTCCGCCCAGACAACGGGCTTCGCGGCGGACTCGGCGACGGCGGAAACCAAGTTGTGGACATTGGGATTGGCGGTGGCGTTGACAATGAGGTCTCGTGCAAGCAGCGAGGTAATGGCGGCCTCGGCACTACCGCTCGCTTCCTGACCGGCCATGCGGACCTTGCGGACGTACACTTTGGCGTTCGGATTCACGTTTTTGATCCGCTGGGTTACAGCATCCACTTTGTGGGTGCCGACATCGCGCCAGTCGAGGTCGTGCCTGACCAGGTTATCGGGCAGCAGCAGGTCGTCGTCGACGAGGTAGAAGTTTTCAACCCCGGAACGCGCGAGCATTGCCGCGACTTTACTCCCCAACGATCCGCAGCCGATCACTGCGACGCTCATGCCGCGCAGCCGTTCGTGGCTGTCATCCAGCCTCCGGACCTCGGGCTCCTGCGGAATCGTTGCATACTGAATAGCGAACTCGGCGGCTCCCCAGAAACAATGCGCCTTATTGCCCTTCAGGACCACAATGATTGACGCATCCTCTTCGAACCCCAATGCCGCAATGGCGGCCTTGTAGTCTGCCGGATTGGAGGTCGGTGGCAGCGCTTGGTCTTTCGCAATCCGCAAAATCGGCACCGTGCGCTCGTAGGTTTCGCTGCTCAAGGTCGGCGGCACGTCGGGATTGATCCAGACCTCGCCATCGCTCTTTGTGACCTTGTCGATAATGTAGACGTTGCTCTCAGGCCGGTAATGCACCAGCATGTTGCCCTTGAGCATCTCGCCTGCCTGCATCTCCGCAAAGAAGTCAGCCAACTTGCGTGTCATCAGCAGTCGGAACGTACGCGTGCGCAGCGATTGGCCCAGCGATACTTCGTGAGCCGAAGGTACTCTCTCCGCTTTGCCTTCGGGTGGATTTTCCGTGAAGAGCAAGCGATGCGCGCTTTCCAGCAGCATCGCGCCGGTGACGTCGCTGGTCCAGTTGTCAGGGCGGTATTCGAGGCAAAGCTCGCCACCGGGACCGAACTGATGGTTTGACCACAAAGTGGTCTGCTCACCACGTGGATAGACCGAAGGGGGTGTGTTGGGGAAATGCGCGGGATAGCTGAGGAAAACCGGATAGGTGCGCGTTCCGATCGTGATGTCAGCGTCGAAAATCAATCTCTTCGCGTCATCGGTCCGCCACCCAAGCGGCGTGAGCCAATCCGCGTTTGCGGCCAGGGCGTCAAGCCCTAGCCGTTCGCTCTTAAAACGGGCGAGATCGGAAAGATACCACCACATCAAGCAAAGCCGCCCGGCGTCGCCGGTCCGGTCGCGCGGTTGGGAAAGCTGAACGGCTGGGCTGCGGCGGCGGCAGGCTGCAGGAGCGATCCGGTTGAAAGTGCTTTGGCGGCCCTTGCCGCCTTGTCGCCTTTGGCCGACAACTCGTTGACAGCGGTGTCGTAATCCAAACCGGCGCGTTTGCGGCCTGAACCAAAGATCGTGCGCACCGGCTCCGAGGCCTTGGCATATGCGTTCTGACCGATGGCAGTTTCAGTCCCGGCGCAGCGGGATTGCTCCTTCTCTGCCGCCAACACCCCACGGCTCACCGAGCAGCGGATGAGTTCGCCCTTCATACCCAGCCGCGTGACGTTCATAGGCCCGAAATCAAAGCCGATGGCTAGACCCAGGCTGGACGCATCGGTACCGTTTGCCTTAAGGCGGGAAACAGCCAGGTTGAAGCTGCTCCGCATTCCACCAGCGCAGAGGGTCATGTTGCTGATGGTCTCTTGCACATCGGTGGTCTGCGCGGTGCCTTCGACCAGAAGGCCGTGTACGCAATCGCCGATGAACCGGACTTTCACACCCTTGAAATCCTCGTGAAGCGCTGCATCAAGCTCGGCCCTCAACACGTGGAGCGCGCGAACGACGTGCTTCGCGCCTGCATCGGTGGCGATGTTGTTGCCGACATAGTTGGTGAAACCGTCCAGATCTCCATAGACCGTGCACGCATCCTGGCGGCGCGAGTTCTTAGCGGACAGCGTTTCGATATCGAGGGCCGAATACGGCGGCGTATGCCCGGAAAACTCGAAGGCCCCGATGGGGTTGTTTTTGAGGTCATCCTGCCACTCCTTCACGATCTCCGTGGCGGTGACCTCAAGCCTGGCTTCCTTTTGACTGGTCGCGATCTCGGCGGCCGTAAGCGCTGTGGTATCGACGTTGCTGGTCTCCGAAAGCCCGATGGCTTTTCGCGCCTTGTTGGTCAGATAGATGCCCGTTGTAGTACCTCCACCAGCGCGCTTGGCCCCGTAGTTCGCTGGCTCGCCCAGGAACAGCGGCTCGCGGTGGCCGCGACGGCCATTGTTCACCGCCAAGGCCTTGCCGGTGTCGATGCCGACACGCACCTTGGCGGCAGGATGATCGGCGTCTTCGCCAGTTTGCGCCAAAACGTCGATGACTAGTTGCGCTGTCGCCACGGCCCGATGCACGCGCTTGGCTTCGTTATCGTAAGGCTTGGCAACCACGGAGTGGAGGCGCTGGTTGTGGAAGTCGACCAGGATGGCGTCTACACGCGCGATAATCCGGTGCGCCGCGCGGTAGTGCATGTTCAGAAACCGGAGCGTGCGCTTGTGGCAGGTCTCACCCTCAATCTCGGTGACCGCCAGCATATCCTTGACGTTGAGAATGTCGGCGTAGAGATGCACGCCATCCACGCGGTACGCCACCGTGTTCGCCAGGTTTGAGAGATCGGTGTCGCGGACGTATTCCTTGATCTCGATCGCCTTGAGCGGAAGCCCGTCGATCTTGGCGTCGATCCGCTTTGTAGCCCGCTCCTTATTCCAATTCCGGCCTGCCATTGCTGTGCTCCGTTGTTGCGCGGCACGAGCGGGACCTGAAATGAGGCACAACCGGCAGTAGCAGCGCTGTTTGATGTCCGCGCCGCGAAGGTATTCATTGCCCTTGCACGCGAAGCGCGTATATTTAGAACATAAGAGGAACTTTCGGAATATGCATGGAAAAAATATAGGCAGTTTTCCCCGTATTTCCGGGCCAAAGAAATTTAGTCGCCTTTTCTCTGCAATAATTGACGAGAATAGGCTTGTCGATGACGAGATTGGGATCCATAATCTCTGCAAAGGATGATGAGATTATGGTCTACATTCATGAACTCGGGGATTGGCCGACCTTCCAATGGAACTTGGAGCGAATTGCCGCCCACTTGGCTTCCGTGCGTCACAAGCAGGGGCGCCTCCTCGGGCGGATGGAACGTCTCGGATTCCCTCTAAAAGCCGAAGCAACTCTCCAGACCCTCACCGAGGAGGTAGTGAAGTCCAGCGAAATTGAGGGAGAGGTCCTGGATCGCGACCAAGTTCGTTCATCCATTGCCCGCCGACTTGGGCTGGACATCGGCGCCCTGCCTCCGACGGATCGCCACGTGGAGGGCGTGGTGGAAATGATCCTTGATGCCACCGAACACTACGATGCCGAACTCACGGCCGAGCGTCTCTTCGGCTGGCATGCTGCGCTCTTTCCCACCGGGCGGAGCGGCATGACAAAAATTGTAGTCGGCGCGTGGCGTACTGCTGAAACCGGACCAATGCAGGTCATCTCGGGCCCCATCGGGCGAGCACTTGTCCACTATGAAGCGCCACACGCCGATCGTCTCGACAAGGAAATGCAGACGTTCCTAGACTGGTTTAACGGCAGCGCCAGCGGCATCGACCCTGTTCTGAAAGCTGCGCTTGCGCACCTATGGTTCGTAACCATCCACCCCTTCGAGGATGGCAATGGCCGGATCGCACGTGCCATCGCTGACCTCGCTCTCGCCAGATCCGAGCAGAGCGCCCAGAGGTTCTACAGTATGTCCGCTCAAATCCGCCTTGAGAGAAGTGAGTATTACGCCATCCTGGAGAGAACCCAGAGAGGTAGTCTCGACGTCACCGACTGGCTGACGTGGTTTCTCGACTGCTTGGATCGCGCCTTCGACGGCGCCGACACCATTCTCGGCAGCATCCTCCGCAAGGCGGACTTCTGGGACCGTCACGCGGCGCGGCAACTTAATGAGCGCCAGCGGCTTGTGCTCAACCGCCTCTTCGATGGATTCGAAGGGAAGCTTACATCGTCGAAATGGGCGAAACTCACGAAAGTTTCCCAGGCGACCGCCGCGAGGGACATCGACGAACTTGTCGGCCAAGGCATCCTCAAGAAGGACGCAGCCGGAGGCCGGAGCACAAGCTACTCGCTAATCGATTTGAAACGCTGACAGTTGACCATGAAAAACGATCAAGAAGAAGCATTTGAAAAGGTGCTATCAACGCAACTTAGCCGCAATATCGACTTCGTAAAGTTCGCGGAGACGAAAAATGCCGCACTGCTCACCTTTTCCTCGGCTTGGATCATCGGTTCTATCAATCTGCTGACCGGCCAAAGTATCCTTCCCCTCGGCTATAACGTCGCCTTCTGTGTAGCTCTTCCGCTTTTTGCGCTTGCCGGACTTGTTTGTATTCTCTCGTTCGTTCCGCAGGTTTTGGCGCGTTTCCATCAGCCGGAGGACGATGCAAAGAGCCTGCTTTACTGGGAGCACATCGCGGACATCCCCGTGGGCCGATATCATGAGCGGGTGACCGAACGCTACAAGCCTGGCGAGAACCGCAGTGTCACTGAGCGCTATCTCGATGACCTGTGCGTTCAGATATCCGTCAATGCCCGCGTCGCAAGGCGCAAATTCATGATGTTCAACATCGCTGCCTATTGCGTGTTTGCAGCCATTCTCGTCCTCGCATCACCGCCCCTATGGTGGGGGTTACGACTACTGCAACGATAACCTCCGCGAAGCCGTCGGAAATCGCATAAGCATTCATAGAGCCAAACATGCAGACCCTTGACGACCTCCGCGAAACTGTCCGCAAGCTCGACGCCACCGGCCCAAATGGATTCGAAGGCTTGATGGCGGCCGTTCTGACAGAGCTTACAGGCCGCACCTTTGCGCTTGCCAGCTCCGGGTCCCAACGTGGCAAGGATGGACAGTCGGTTCTGGACGATGGCACGATCTCTTTTGAGGGCAAGCTCTACGAGGACGCGGTGGCGAAAGACCAAATCCTCTCAAAGATTGCGGAATTGGCTGCTGATGAGGAAGGCCAAACCGAACTCTGGATATTGGCATCAACAGGCCCGATTTCGGTGCAGCACATCAACACGGCGCAAAAGGCAGGCAGAAAACTTGGTATCGCTGTCAAGGTGCTCTCCTGGCCAGCAACCGGCTTGTCCGAACTGGCGGCGCTGCTTGCTATGGCACCCGCCACGTCGGCCGACTTCTTTGCTCGCAACACTTCGACCTCCCATGCAGATGCCGTCGCCCAGTTGCAGGCGGTCACTCTCCATCCTCAGTTTCCCGCAAGATCGGCCGAACTCAAGGCGGGCCTCCAGCAGCCAAGCCTGGCGCCCGCGTTCGCGCTCCAGGACAACATTGCTTGGATGTCGGCAGCATTCGCAGACAAGAAGTTGGCTCGCGTGGTGTTTGGGCAGGCGCTGTCTCCGGCCGATGCATCGACAGCGGGAGTGTTGGACCGTCCTGATCTGCGAGCGAAGCTTGCAGATGCCATCTTCGCCAAGCCGGACGGCTCCGTGGCCGCGATCCTGGGAGCAGATGGCAACGGCAAATCGTGGATGTTCGCGCAGTCTTGGACGCATCAGCAGGTCAAGCCGCTGACCATCATCTTGCTACCTGACGATTTCAAATTGCCGTCTTCGCTTGAATCCATGCGTGATCTTCTCATTGCGAAGCTGATTGGACAAACCGGCGACAACTTTACCGCAATCGCGGAAAACCGTTGGCGCGATCATCTGAAAAGATGGCGGCAGCACAAAAACACCGACAAACCACGACTGGTTGTTTTCGTTGACGGCCTGAACCAGCGGGAGATCGCGAACTGGCCTCACCTGATCGACATCCTGAGTGAGCTGCTCGCGGAAATCGGCGGGAAGCTTGTCATCAGCTGCAGGACCCTCTTCTACAGGGACCAAATGGAAGGACGTCTCGTCAGCAATGTCAGGAAGTTTGATGTGCCTGAATGGAGCGACTCCGAGCTGGAATCGCTGCTGGCTCCGCTTGGAACTTCAATTTCACAGCTCAACGCGGACGTTGTCCGTAGCCTGCGCAATCCCCGACTGTTTGGGATCGCAGCGGCCCTCCTCAAAGACCGAAAGATCGATGAATTCGGGGAGCTCAGCGTCAACCGTCTGCTCTTCGAGCACATCCGGCTCGGCGCGGTTTCGGACAACAACTCGATTGCGCCGCGTCAATTTGTTCAAGATATTCGCGTGCACGCCGATCAGATCATCAATAGGCTCAAAGACAATCAGCAAGCTGACCTGACCGTATTCGACCGCCCCAGCCCCTTTACTGGTCACTCTCCACAAACGGTGGCCGAGCAATTTGCCCTTATCTCGGCCGGACGCTTCTTTGAAATCCTTGAGGACGATCCAGCCAAGTACATGCTGAAAGAGGATGGGCTTTCGCTCGCTCTTGGACTGTCGCTAGTGAGTTCTGCGCGAACCGCATTGCGACAGGGGAAGAACGTCCTTGAGGCTCTTAGGAACGTACTCGATCCTATAGCCGCACTGGATAGAACCAGCGACGTTCTTATCGCCGCCATCGTTGCTTCCGTTCTGGATGAAGCTCCTAAGGAAGTCACGGCGGCTCTAGTACAGTCCTTCATCGCCCTGCAGAATCTCGACCAGACGCTTTACCCTGAATTCCAGGCATTGCTGCGGCAAGATACAGTCTCTTTCCTTGCTGCGCTGGAAAACTCAGCACTCACGGAAGGTGTTACAGCCAACCAGTCATGGCTCATTCAAGCGGTACAGGACGGACGGGCAACGCCAGCGTGTTCAGCCGCGCTGAAAGACGCAATCCGCCGTTGGCTGAGCATGTACTCCGATCAGCCGGAACGGATGATGGTGCCAACTCACCAGGGCGCGCCGGACGAGAAGCGTAAGGAAGAACGCGCGAAACGCGAAGCAGAGATCGCCGACAAGTTAAAGACTCTGTTGGATTCAGAACGGGCGGTTTTGGACGGACTCATTCTCCAGAAGCACGGCGACTACAGCCGACTTAGTGCTCTGGCCTTCCAGTTTTTAGGCGGCTACCCCCTGGCAGAATATGCGGACAGCTTTCGCAACTGGGCCTTTGCGGCGGCTTTCAACGGCGGATTCCGCAATCACCATCAGGAATTCAATGATCTGATCCAGTTGAACGTCTCAGATTGGAGTGAAACCCGTACGGCTATTCTTGAGTCCGCCAAACTCTTGCAGAGCCCAGGTACATCCGATACCGGCCGGTGGGCCCTGGCATACTTGCTCTATGCGACCGCAGACAGCGACGATGCGGCGGCGGCCGATGAAATCGTTCAAGAGCTGACGAAAGACAGAGAGCGCTTTGCAGGATGGCGCCTCGTTGAAGATTTCTGCGCCACTGACCCGTGCGATCCCTCTTCCTCATGCCCGGCCAATATAGAGAAGACCGCTCAGAGATATGCGACAATCGACGTCTCCAAGCTTCGCTTACACATGGGGAATGGCCAGGAAGATCATTTCTTTGAAATGGCGCGCGCTGGGTTAGCTCGCTTCAAGCCGCCGGTCGCCATCGAGGTGATGCGCCGCTTCGCAAATCAGGCACTTTCAAGGACCTCAGACGATTTCCGTATCGCGGCGTTCTCGCTTGAAAAGCACACCGCTGCTCTGGATGCCTCCCTCGCAAAGCGTTTTGTCATGAAGGCCGCAGAACTTGCGACGGAAGCATTAGAGGGTGACAAGAACGACGAAAAGCACGTTGCTGCCCAATATGCGCTCCTCATAGCGTTTCCGCACATGAGCGGAGATGAGCAGCTTGATGCACTTCTTACTCATCCGAAAGATGCGACCTTCATTCGGGGATTGGCAGACCTATTTCAGCCTTGCCATCCGACGAGATTAGAAGCCGGTCTCGAAAAAGCGATTGCCGATGGCAACGAAGTCGCACAGTTCCGCGCCCTCGCCTTCGCGGAGCATTCCCGAACACCTCTTACCACGCGCACCATCGAGCTGGCTGGCGGCCTTTTGAAGTCAGCTCATAGACACGTCCGTTTGTCGTGTTTGGGTCTCATCCGGACCTCTCAGGATGCCGCCCTCCTGGCGGCTGTAGTTGGAAGCGGTTGGACCGCCACCGCACTCGACAATGCCGCAGACAGGGTCGAGATCACACATGGGTCGGATGCGTTGGTCTTAGCGTCGAAAATCGGCCTCATCTCGATTGAAACCTGCCTGGAACGCATTGACTTCTCGGCTTATCGCAACTTGGTGGAGCTTCTCGGCTCGCCCGCTGCATTGGCGATTGCAGGTCGGCTGGATATCGCCATTGATAAGGCTGCAGGCTTCAAGATCGAGCGCAATCTCCCGGACATCGAGCAGCGGTTAGAAGATCAACACTGGCAGTCTCTTCTGAACGTTTCAGATCGGCCGACCTCCAAAAAGACCTTCTCGCCAGAACAGCTCAGGGAGCTCTCCGATGCTGGCGACGCCTGGTACGAGAGGCAAAAGCGTAATTACGATGCCGTTGAACAGTTCGAGCGCGAGCTTTCTGAAGCTGGAGCGCAACTTATCATCCGATCCATTACATCCGGCCTCATCCGGGAAATCGACAAGGCGAGCCCGCGGACCGTCGACAAATGGCTCAAGCGGTTCCTTACCATCGACCAGGAAGCCCTGAATAACTTGCACAACACGGCATCAGCGGTGGCGGAAGCAGTTTCGCACCGGGATTCAACGGGCGCGCGCGCGTTGATGGAACGCCTGTCCCAGGGAGCACCTCCCGTCCGCGCCACTTTCGGCAGGAATCACCTTAGCATTGACGCGGTGACAGTCTGGTCGGCCGCGACCGACGCTGAGACCACAGCACTCCGGTTTGCCAGGCTCGACCGCATCGGAAATGACCATGATCTGGCCAACGAGGTACTTGCAGCCATTCGCGCAAAACGGGAGGAAAATCTTCGAGACTACGTTCTCGACCGCCGCAGCCGGGTCGAGCCTGCCCATCGAGCGCGCGCCGCGATGCTCGCCGGACTATCTCCCGCCGGACCCTGGGCGCTTGAAACGATAAAGATGCTCAAAGACAGCAAGGGTTTCCTCCATGAAGCATACAAGGCGGCCACCTACGCAATGGATCGCCACAGATGGTCGAAGCACTGGTCGCATCTGATGGCTACGGCCACAAACCTGGAGGATCTTTGGCGCTACAGCGTTCTACTCTTCAAGATCGTGGATGGTCGGTTCAAGCCGTCGGATCTGGCAACCGAAGCCCCGAATCCGGTGCTGGAAAGGTTTACGCCAACCTTCGAGAGCGCCATCGCCGACCGCATCAAGCGCTGGAAGAACCATCGCGACTCCAAACTGTTCGGCATGCATGCACCGGACCCGGTTTTCCTGCCGCACTGAAGGCGCCGTAGCCTTTCGAGGTATCCTACGTCTGACAAAGCGTGCCGTTGCCGCCACCCTTTGACGCTGGAAGTGGCCTCTCGGAATAGTCGCCGCGCCCTATCCTGCTAAGTTGAGAATAACCGCATGCCGGTAACGACCGGCACCAGATCGTTTTCTCCCGGCCGGTCCTGGCCTTGCGGCAAACCCCACCTGGAGAATGCAATGCCTGCAAAACCCAAAGCCAAGAAGCCGAGCCACGAGGCCTTCGTCATCACAGGCGAAGGCGAAAGTGCGTTCTGGACCAAGATCGGCGCGGTCTGGCCACATGAGGACGGCAAAGGCTTCAACGTCGACCTGATCGCCCTACCCGTCGGCGGAAAGCTCGTCATCCGCGTTCGCAAGGAAGCCACCGGCTGATCATGCGAGGAGCCTGAGGACACCGACGTGGCTCTGTGCGATTCTTCCCGGAGCAGCGGCGAGGCGCGCTGGCGTGGCAAGGGAGACCATCCTCAAGCCTTGGAATGGTTGAAGTCCGTTGAGAGCTGATGACCCGCAAGGTGCAGAGCTGCTTGCCCCGCATTGGAAACGATGCGGGGCACTTTTGTTGAACTATATTTGGACTCAGCCTTTGGGTTCGCTGCACTTCAAAGATGCATCGGAAGTGGTCGCTTTTGCTGGTGCAGCACCGCCAACGGAGTTCTTAAGGAGATCGTCAAACCTTTGTTTCTCTTTCGCAGGGCCGATTACTGCCCAGTACGAAACGATCGTGCAGTGCCCATCCTTGCCGTGGCCCCACCCGGTAAGATTTCCAATGAAGATGTCATCGTTATCAGTGTCGAGCCGCTGGCCCACAAACGCGCCCATCCCCAGCTTGTCAGTGCTCGATATGTACGTGAACATCAGAAGATCGCCGGAGCGAGAGCCCTTTACCTTGAAGTTGCGCGGATTGTTTTTCCGGTTGTCACGTTCAGCGACGGCTCGATCCTGAATCATCCTCCCGGACGCGAGAATATGTCGGGGCACGAGAAAATCGTATTGATCGTCTGCGCTGCCGGAAGGATCAGTATAGATGTACAGGGCCTGCTCAAGGCTCAACTTTCTTATGAGCCAGGGAATGACGTTTTGCTCGAACGGGTCGCGAATAAACCCGACAACGACGGCTGCCACGATAAAACCTAGCGCCGCTTTTAGGCCCTGACGCACCACATCAGGCGCCAGCGGCCGCACCGTGTCGCGAACCCGCTTCCAATACCTTTTTGCAAGCAGAAATCTCGGAGGTAATGCGAGCGGCTTGCCTGCTCGTGCTTTGCGCGAAATGCCCATGCTCCTCACCCCAAAGAACTTCTCGGGCGAAAAACGCCCGAGAAGCCTTTTGCATCCTTAACCGCCGCAGAGCGTCGAATTTGCCCTGACGATGACCGGTGCTGACGGACGAGAGCAGCGCATCTGTTCCTCCATGCGAGCAGTCGAGTTGCTCGCTCTCGTTATGTTGGAAGGCAAAAGAAGAGGTTCAAGAGCGCCGATGAAAAATCAGAACCTTCCATCTAAGTGCCGGATATCATTTGCTTCCCACCACCTACCGCCTCGCAATAGCTACTATAGTCTTATGCATATGGCGACATGACAGGCGCGCTCTACGCCATTGTTATTCGAAAAAACAGAATCCTCGGACAACTCGACTTGGAGAATTCCGGGCGTTTAGCCACGTCTCCCTACCAGTCCAGGAATACGACAACCGTCTGACAAAGAGCCGAAGCACCAGCTGCGCTAGCGGCCAAGGCGTTGAAGGTGCTCTGGAGGTTATAGGCAGCTCCCAGCGCGTTGAGCTTTTCAGCCTCTTCCCTCATCCCAATCGGACCTTTGGCTCCAGCAAACTTGTTCCCTGAATTCACCTTCGCAGACAAGAACCACAAACCGGCGGCCAGGATCGCAAAACCGGCCGTCGCCAAATTGAAGAAGTGCTTCGCAGTCAATCTTTCCCCCCTATGTTTGCGAGCGGCGGGCCCATCTAGCGGCAGCGCACCTTCGCATAGATGGTGCAGCCTTGCGTCCCGTCGCAGAACAAAACCTCTTTCCATCCGGAGGGGTCACAGTCTCCCTCCCAGCATTTATGGTTAGGAGGAAGAGTGCTGCAATCCCGGTGCGGACCATTACGCAGAATACCGGCCCTGGCTCCCGCCCTCATTATCGCCTGCGCCTCTTCAAGCGTCTTCCGCTCGGTGGCGTAGCCCTGCTGATGCGCTTCCTCGACCGTCTCGGGAATCTTTACTGCGTCTGCCATTTATGGCCCTCCTTTGCGAATGGCTGCCGCGACGGCTTGTCCGATCAGTGCGGCGTTGTGAATTGCGGCAGCCTCAGCGGCGGCGGCGTCCCCGGGCGGCGCTATCGTGATGGTCACATCGTGGGTACGTGTGCGTGTGGCGTTCAGGAATGGAGAGTCCGGGTTGGCCGTAAACTCCACCAGCTTCCATGTTGGCGTAAGCGAACCACCATAAACAACGACGAACGTCACCTGATAGCTGAATGCGCTGTAAGGACCAATAATCGTCCCCGGCACGGTCGACAAGAAGATCTTCTTATCGAGGAACTGACCGATCTTGAGATCTCCCTCGATCAGAATCTCTCCCGGCTTCTCACAGGGATTCACAATCGGCCGGGCGGAGCGCAGTTCCCTAAGCGGATAGGTGAAGGAGATCGTTTCGATTCTTGTCGCCTCTGAAGAGGCATTCACACCAGCGCCGAGCGTGAATGACCTCGTATCGGAAAGAGTTCGCATCCACGACAGGCCTGGGTTCGCGCTACCCTTCTCATCAACGGTCAACTTCAGAGTAACTGTTGCCAACCAGTCTTTGATCCAGTCGGCCTTGTTGCCGCTCCGTTGCCCCGCCCCATAGTATTTCCGGATGGCGTCATCCACTCCCTTGTGCAGTTCGCACTTGACGTGGTTGATGATGCGATTCTCGGTGATCTTTTGACTTTCAGGAGGCTCGTGCCACTCTTGCATCTCCGGCACGTAAGCCCCGCAGCCGCCGAAAAGCCCAATAGCCGCCGCGCACAGCAGAAGCCCACAAATCCGCATGATGAAAACCGCCTAATGAAAACTAGACCTACGGCATGACGACACACTCTATGCTCGGTCACAACGGCCCCTGATTGGACAAGGTCGAAGAATCTTCAGCTGTGTCAATCGCGCAACATGGGGTTGAACTTAGATCTGCCTGCACCTGCAATACTGGTTAGGCCCCTGAACCAGGTGTCTCGCCGGAAGACCCATGGCTCCAGGCCATGCTTTGAGGGCCTGCCTGGCCAGCGCGCATGGCGGCAGTGGCGCCCACCGCTATCGAGATCAAAAGACTGCCTCACGCATTCTGAGATGGGCGCCGGCAAGGGCATCGGCGTGGTGATCCCCAACCTGTTCGACTACTGCGGCTCGGTGGTCTGCACCGACATCAAGGGCGAGAACAGCGCCATCACCCGGCGACGCCGCGCCAGCTAACCCGCTCGACATGCTCCGATCCGGCACGTTCCACGAACGCGAGGATGCGAAAGCGCTCCCGCGTCTAATGATCACCCCCGAGGAGAAGACACCGGTTCGATGGTCTGCACCGTGTCGCTGAAGGCGCCGACCGACGACGCCGCATAGTAGTTCGACCGAACAACTTCACGAGTCGGACGATCTGCGCGAAGTGCTTCTCCTGCGCGCGGTTGCGCTTGGCGGCGAACTCCAGATGCAGCGGGATGCTCGTCTTTGAGGAACGAGCCGTCGTCCTGGCTGACGAGATTGCCGTACCACTCGGGGTCGCTGTCGTAGGGATCGGGACGACGTCGAGTCCCGTCCCGCCCCGTTCGAGCAGTGGCGGCAAAGCTGGCACTGGAACTGGGCGCAGAAGACAGCGCGCGTGCAAGGCCTGCTGGCTCGAAGCGCTTGTCGACATTCTTCCGATCACGTTGTCGCTTGAGCTCTACGTTGCGTCGATGCCGTTGGCCTCCACAACGCGCCAAACTTGTAAGCGCCTTAGGTGGTCAGCACCGGCCAAACGATGGTCTATCTTTGAAAACACGAACGGGCAACCGCACCAGTTTCGCACCAGAAACGGCGTGAACGAACCGCAACGAACGCGATCGAGCTCGAACAAAACTGCAGCAAAATCAACGAACCCGATCGATAGTCGACCAGCGGGTACAGCGCAATGGATGTCCGGCTACCCTTGCCCTAGAAACGAAGCGTCGCTTTGGACGGACAATGATCTGAAATGGCCAGCAAAGGATCCGGATGGCCTGGACCTGCGGGGCGCGTTCCGCCGAAGCGCCCGATCGCAACCTTGATAGCAGGGTCTGGAACCGAGAGGCTCGCGCTCACGAGCATTTGGTCAAGGCCCACGGGATTGCGGCAGCCGAGACTTTCGCCCTTTGTCAGCGGCTTGAGGGCCTCTTGATCGAACAGCTCGCGCTTCGAGCGTTCGCAGAGTTGCTTGGCCACAGGGTTGACTTGGCATTCCGGCTCCAGATGGAGAAGCGCACTGGAAGCGGGAGCACCGTCATTGACCTCGCCATAGAGGCTGCGGACCAGTACACCGGTCGGAAGGGGGGAAGCGGGGTCGCTTCCGTCGGAGCGAATAGCTGATTTGGGGATCGAATTCTTCTCATGCGAAAGATTGCGGTTGAAGTCGCCCATCAAAACGACGGGCATGCTCGCAGAGCTCGCTTCCAGCCAATCCTCGAGTGGATGCACCTGCTTCTGCAGGATGGCACAGGCCTCGCCGCCGCCGTCAAGCTTGCCGCGGTCTTCAAGCGGGCTCACGCAGGAGGATTTGAGGTGCACCGTCATCACGCGCAACGGCTTGCCATCAATCTGCAGCGTCAGGGATAATCCAGGTCGCACCTGATCGGCAGCGGCGAGATCCGGAAGGGATAGGGGCGCAATGACGCTGCAATCGGACCCCGTCCCAAGGTTCTTTTTCCACGCGATCGCGAGCCGCTGGACCTTGAACGTGTCGAACGAACAAATCTCGTAGTCGACACCGTTGTTAGGCAAAACCTCGCGAACGGCGGTGGCCCCGCTGACCTCCTGAAAGGTGATGATGTCAGGATCGAGGTTCGTTCGGACGAAATCCTGAAGTTGCTCGGCCCGTTTGCGGTAGGCGGCCTCGGTGACCGGCACGATCTTGAAATTGGCCTGGTAAACGTCGCATGGGGGTTTTACGGCGATGTCCCATTTGATCTTGGCGTTCCGTCCCCATTTGAGCTCCCAGCCCGGCTTGGTTGCTCCGGCCGTTGCGGGTTCAAACAATCCACTCGCTGGATTTAGGGCGAAAGGTTGACCGCAATCACGAATCCACTCCTTCGCTTCGGTCTGACTGAGATGCCAACCGAGATTCCATGTCGCAATTCGGATGTCCCGCGCGTGAGCCGCGGGCGTTGCCCCGAGCAGGAAGACGAGGGCGATCAGGACAGATTGGCGAATAACCATATGAATGCTCCAGACGTTTGCAACAGACCCGGCCTATTCAGGTTGGGGCGACCGCACTTGGTGAAGGTTTCCCTTTGCTTTCAGGGGCTGCATGCCGGCCGGATGGATAGGATCACGGCTGCCAGCGACGCAGCCATTGGGCAGCTTTCCCGTGGCGCCCTCCCCGCGCAGGACGCTCTCGCGCGTGGCCTTTCGATCGATCCCCCCACGCGTGCTCGAGGGCATAGCGGAGCTCGTCCGCCAGGCATTCGACGGCCCAGCGGAGATCGTGCCTGTCGCGACTTGGAAATTCTTCGGCCTCCGTGATCTGTTGACCAACAAGCCGCGCGGCGTTCCGGATGCCGACATCACCTACCATCTCCAATTCACCCCAACGTAATTCCCAAAAGCGTTTGGTCGCCTGCTTCCAAGTTTCGTCTTTTGGGCCGAGCTCCCACTCGATCAGGCGCTGGGCCTGCTGAATGGTTTCGAAGAAGAGGTCGAGCTTCCTTTGCAAGAACGGCTTCTGCGCCTCGATCTTTCGAATTAGTCGGCCTGGCTGCGCGCTTCGTCGCGCTCGGCAATGGCTTCGGCCTGATTCGAAAGCGATTCGCTGAGGAGCCGGGCCTGCTCGGTCTGAAACTCGTATACCTTCCAGACCCCTGCGATCACGGCGCCGGCGACAGTCCAGGCCGCGACAGCAATGATGGTATAGCGTTTGAAAAGGCGGAGAAGGGCCGAGGATCGTGGGATTTGGGCCATGATTGCAATCGAATAGGTTCGGTCGGAAATGGTTTGTTCGAGTACAAAAAACAAAATTCAAGCAACGTCTGACAAACACAAACATCAGAGCGGCCCCATAAGCCGCGCTCCCTGGCAAGAGCGGCCTTTGTGCCTCCCCGCTTCGACGCGCATCATGCACGAATACGAGGCTCGCGCAATACGTGCGGCACGTGTATAACGCTCGTGGAAAAGTCTCGTGCTGAATTTACTTTTGTCATATTCGCTGGAGGTTTTGCGATGGGCGTCATTGTACCTAACCAATTGTACACCGCTCAGGACCTGCTAGGAGGCTTCAACCCGTGGGACCCCATGGGCTTTACGCTTTCCCGGGATTTTGCGATCTACCGTGAATTCGCGACCGAAGGCGGGCCGGTGCCAACGTCGCTGACAGTCCGCGCCGCGCAAGCCGCGCACGACGCCGCCATTGCTGACGCGCTACGCATCTTTTTGAAGACGGTTCAACGACCGCTTGTCGGCGTGATGGGAGGCCACAGCCTTCCGCGGGACCATGCCGCCTATAAGGCGATTGCCTATCTGGCGCGCGATCTTGCCCGCGAGCACTTTCTGTTGGTCACGGGCGGAGGACCGGGCGTGATGGAGGCGGCCCATCTGGGGGTCGCTTTCTCATCGTTCGAGAGCGTTGGCCCGCTCGACGAAGCGATCGGCCTAATAAGCGCTGTAGCGAAGGCGCCCATTCTGGATGACCTGTTTACGGACACCTGGACGATTAAGGACGAAAAGCTCGGCGCCATCGACGACGCGCGCAAGTGGTTGAAAGTAGCACTCGAGGTGCGAGCCAAGGCGCCGGCAATCCTTCCTGTTAGCCTTGTGATCCCGACCTGGCTCTACGGCGCCGAGCCGACCATGCCTTTCGCGACGCATTATGCCAAGTATTTCCAGAACAGCTTGAGGGAAGAGGCCCTCGTCAACAACTCGCGTGCCGGCATTGTCTATGGCCGGGGCGGTGGCGGCACGATGCGGGAGATCTATCAGGACGTGGAACGTAATTACTATGCAAAGACCCTCGACGAAGTCACCCCCATGGTTTTCTTTGATCCCGATAAATATTGGGAAGTGGATTCCGTCATGGGTGACGCCCGCGCTACCTCGCCGGGCATCAATGTGAAACCGACGATCCGCCCCATCCTGATGCTTGGCCTCGTAGCCGACAAACGGCCCAAAAAAGAGGTGGAGGAGTGCCTCGATGAAAAGCTTCTTTTCACCACGGACCACCCATCCATTATCAAGGCGCTTCGCGGCCATCAGAAGACATCCCAGCAGAATCTCTCCTTCGCACTCGCGGCGGAGCCTCTCAAGATCGGCACCCTGAGGATGAATCGGCAGTAGGAGACTGATATACCGGTGTCGGCCCCTGAACGGGAGACGTGTGGCTCGTGGGGTTGGCCGCAACAAGAAGGCTGGTCCGATCTCAGCAGATGGTTTACTATCGGAGCCTCCGCGGCAAATCGCAAACTCCTCGACTAAACCAAAAGTGCGTGTGGTTCGACATGCCCCCTCACGAGGCGAGGCGAAGGTCGAAAAATCTGCTCCTTCTTCACAAGATCGCTCGCAAAGCGCATAAGAGTCGATCCCCTGGCAGTTTCAAGGCTCTGGGTGGCTCCTAGGCCGTGATCCGGCTTGTGCTGGAGGAAGCAAGCCGGAGGATCGGCCGAGTCGTCGGCATAACCGAGCTGCACACACCTCAAGTGAAAGCCGTGGCACGAGAAATGATCGTATCGTGCGCCACAGATGGCAATCCTGGCAGATCAGTGGCTCCAGGTGCTCAGCTCGTTGGTGCGAAGTGCGCCATCTTCGTTCACGCAGGTGTCAGTGATCAGCGTATCGCTGCGATCGCTCGCTTGGGCGCGCAGATAATTCGCGTCAACGGCAGCTACGACGACTGCGTCGCCGAAGCCTCCCAAGTTGCTGAGGAAAACGACTGGATAAGGGTGTCTGATACATCCTGGCCGGGCTACGAGCGCATCCCGGGACTCGTGATGCAGGGATATACCGCCCTCTTTGAGCCAAGCACTGCGCCAATTGCCCCAAGCTCCAACCCACGTCTTCGTGCAGTCGGGTGTGGAAGGAGTCGCAGCAGCGATCGCGGGTCATTTTTCAGTTCTGCCGGGCGATAGCCGCCCCTTTTTTACGGTTGTCGACCCCGCGCGCGCGGCGTGTCTGTTTGAAAGCGCCCGGGCCGGATACCCAGTCAAGCTTGATCGTGGGCAGTCGACGGTGATGGCGACCTCGAATGCTACGAACCCTCGCTAGTCGCTTGGCGCATCCTTTCACGGGTAGCGGATATGTTTATGACTTTCGACGACGCCGGCGCCATCAGCATCATGAGGCGGCTTGCGAATCCCAGGCACGGCGACCCCGCTGTCGTCGCAGGCGAAAGTGGCGGTGTCGGTCTTGCAGGCTTGCTGGAGGTTGCTTCCGACCAAAACCTGCGGGAACAGATTGGACTTGGAGGAAATGCGCGGGTCTTCCTGATCAACACAGAGGGCGCGACCGATCCTCGCCTCTACGAGGAGCTCGTCGGCATGTCGTCAGCGCAGGTGACCGCACGAAATGCCCCACCGACCAAAGACCAGTAAGCGGCACGCTTCGAATCTAACGGGGGGATGATCCCGATTTCCCTAGCAGTGGCGACCGCATTCTCTCTTGGTTCCTGCCAAAGGCTTTCAAGTCTCTCGATGACTTCACCGTGAGGCTAAAGCTCGCCTGCAAGGTTAGGCCCATGATCATCGCGAACTTCAACTGCCATGCCGCGATGCGGCCTGCCTCTGGTCCATTCGCGCGCCAGCTCCGAGAGCGCAGTATCGCCTCTTCCCGTGCAGCCTCGTTATGGGACACTTTCATCGCCGCGGATAAATTAACCGCGGTCACTTCTATATCTCTTCGACTCGCACGGCCTTTCCCGGTCCAGACGATGTTACGGGGAACTGCTGATGTCCCTGCCTCAAAGAGAAATGGCGAGAGGCGCTCTCGTTGTGGCGGAAACGTCCAGGCACTTCTTGGAGCGCAGGACCGTCCGCCGGGAGTAGCGCCCGATCAGCACTCCCTTTGCACAACAGCCGGCGTCGCTGCACGACTTAGGTAAGGCGCGAGTAGATTGCCGTCGTAGCTGTCCGGCGAGAGAAATTCGCCGTCCCATCCGACAATTCCGATCTCGGGTGCTTCCTTGCCGAAGCTGCGAGCCAGCACGTCGACGACACCGCGAAGATTATGCGCGTCGTACTCGAGTTCTGGCTGGCAAAATGCACGATACAAGGCAGACACGTGAACTCTTTCCTCGATGGGTTGAGCGTGCCTGTCGCGGCTCACGTTCACCGTCATAGGCAGGCGACGGCGGCTGGTTTCGACCCGATAGTTTGAAATCGAACGATAGGCGAATGCGAATAACTTGTAGGCGAAAGTTCGCGAGTCGTGCAACTCGGCCCGCGATCGCTCCCTTAGTTCGTCTGGTGTGAGGTCCCTCCAGCCCTTGGCGTCTATCGGGAAGTCTGGATAATAGTGCCGCACGCGCTTGATCATCCAATCTAGGGTGATGTCCTCGAGAGCATGCTGGCGTTCAATGGCGTCCTCGTTTACGTAGCCGCCGCCTACGTCTGCGTGGGCGCCGGCGAACCAGACCTGTTCCGTCTTGGTTGCGAAATTCTTGAATTTGCTTTTGCGCCACACCGCAGCTTCAAACGGCGGTCTGTGCTCGTCGATTGCGAGCGCGTGCAGATTCACGTCTGTGATCGCTGAAAGCTCGACATCATGAAATTCGTACTTGTCGCGGTTGGCTACTCTGAAGGTCAAAAATGGTATGCCGAGCGCACCGACGGTGTCGAAGACGCCGAGCAGCGCGATCCGCAACTGAGACCGGTCGTAAACGTGGGGAAGCAGCGAAGACCAGATCCCCGGCAGACGATCATTGGGCGAGGTCCGATAGAAGCTCCAGGCGGTCTGCTCCAGTTCAGGCGTACAGCACTCTCTCCGCAAAAGTCCCGCAGCGTGAAGGTAGCCGACCAACGAGCGGGCAGTATAGGCACCTCGAGAGAACCCGAAGATGAATATCTCGTCGCCGGGCTCGTAGTGAAAGGAGAGGAATTTGTAGGCACGGCGGATGTTCGTGCTCAATCCCTGACCGAGAGCCCCGCCAAACCACCTATTCAAGAACGCCCCGGTGCCTACCCCCCTCTCGTAAAACACGATGTTGTTCTTCTGCTCAGTGACAGTCGCTTCCACCTTCTTTTCGTTGGGCACGGACTTGAGCCCTGTTTCAGATTGTGCCGAGGTGCTTGTGCGGAGCGTCCTGGAGATTGCCTCACGTATCCGGACGATATTAGTATCGTAGGATCCGAAGTCTGAATCGTTCCATGTACCGTCCAAAAGAAGGATGATGCGCTTCGTCATCTGCGAAACCTGAGCAGGCCGGCCGCTGCGATCGCAGGAAGCCGCCCGGCACCATCCTCGCGACGTCAGGCGCGCTCTTGGAGAAGCGGCACTGAGTTCGGGAAGATGGCTCAATGCAGGTTGGAAGGGTGCTAGGAGAACCCCTAGGTCCGGCTGCCACCTTTGCCACGGTATGCGGCGGGTATACACCGAAGACGTTAGCCGGCCTCGTCAGCCAAGCGGCTCCGGTTCAATGGCATTCAGTTTTTGGAGGTCGTCCCCGAGGAGGCCGAGAGCTCGATCTAGTCGACTCGGCGGCATCTGTTCCCCTCGTTAATGGCTGTGCAGATGACGCCATATCGCCTCGATGATATGCTTGTCGACGCCTGCGTGATGAAGCAAACCAGCAACGCCGCCGACAAGAAGGCACCATGTGCCCCTTCCTGCGGACCTGCCGAACGCAGCAGCGTAGCTGGAGAAAAATCGATCGAAGTGCTTTCCGAGCGACGAAGCTTCCTTTCGGGTGGCAGCACCCGGTCGCCTGCTCTTCCCCAGGATATCGTTGAGCCTTTTTAGCTCGACTGTAAGCGCGCGCAGCTCATGAAGAAATCGGTCATCATCAGCAATCCTCAGATCCGGTGCATCGTGGTTATGGTGCCGGGAAGGATCGTAGCTCTCGGCTTCTTCAAGTGCTTCGATTAGTAATCGAGCGTAGCGGAGAACCGCTTGTTGGCTGGTGCGAGCTGCGGCCTTCTCAATGCCGCGGTCAAGGATGGCCTTCCTTATGAGCGCCTCGGCAACGCTGTTCTTGCTGACGGACTGTCGGCCAGCCATCGCATTGATCATTTCCGCCGTTTCGCCGGAAAGGTTTAAAGTTATACGCCCGGGCACGGTGCTGCCTTCCAAACCCGGCAGATGCTTTTTTCTCCGTACTGTTCGCCTTGCAATCATGTAGATCCGACCTGCACATGCTCGTCAGATATTCGGTGATGCGGTGCGCCGCTCCGGCTGGCGTTTTTCACCGCAGTCGATTGCCCGCTGTCTGACGGACCCAGCACCACTGGATCAGTCGCCAATCCCTGCCCAGCAGACGTCTTCAGCAAGTGCCGCCTGGTCCCGATCTATGCTGATGGGACGCTGAAAATCGAACAGCCACTGACACGTGTCGGCGTTCCGACGGCCGTCGAGGGTTTGGTCGACAGCTTCTTGGCTTTTCAATGAGATCACGACCCCTTGCGCGGTCGATGGGCAAACGATCTCTCTCGTCCGGCCGGTGTCATCTTTCCACATGGCGATGGCCCTTGATGCGGGAAAGGCGGCTGTAGCGTTTGTCCGGTCAACCAAGCCCATCGAGGTGAACGTCAACACCGCGCTCCCTGGGTCGTCCGCCAGCGTGCTTGCATATCGCGCGGGCCAGCGCGTTGGAAGTTGCGGACCGTCCATCAACAGGACGAACACGATGTTGGGACCGAGAGATCTGAGAACCTGATGGCAAGGATCGCTCCTGGCCAGATCTTCGCAGATCATCGTGGCGAAGACGGAGGAATTGCGAAAGACGTGCAGGTCGATTTCACGACGCGGCAGCCCGATCTTCTCCCAGTAGACTATCCTTCCGTTCGGAAAGACCGTCCGCAATCCATATGCGTCCGGTTGGCCGTCGTAGATGCCCCAACGGTGGTGCTTCGGACGGCTGGTGGTCACCGATGTCGCGGAATTGTCGGCAGATCTCGCGAGCTGCGATACTAGAACGAAGTTACCTCGGCTATCGATGTTGTCCACCTCCAGGTTTTCTTGGTCCCGTGAACAGTTCTGACACGATCCCGCGATCAAAAACTCGACATCGTGCTCAGCAAGCATGTCCCTCAGCTCCTTGAACAGGGGCCAATTCAGCGAATACTCGGGAAAGATGACGCCGTGGATCTTGCCGTCCACACGCCTCTTGGCTGATTGCACGAGCTCATCGATGAAGAGCCTGATCTTGCGAGCCTCGCGGAGCCATTTTGGCCGCAGCTCGAACCAACCGACTCCCTTGTCCGTTCCGACGTCGAACCACCCCGGATGAATGGTGTAAGGCAGCGGGACGAGGAGCAGATTCAAGTTGGCATCGCTGTCCGAAGGTGTCGCCGGCGGCCGCTGCCAATGGGTCGTCACGACTCCGGCCGGCGGAAGCAGCGCGAGATTGTGGGTAAGCGATCGTAGCGTACAACCTACGCGTGGAGTGCGGGCCTTCGGCTGCACGCAAAGAACGCTCTGGTCCGCCAACGGCGAGATCGTTACATGCTTGAATTCCATTCTGACGTCGTCCACGCCACCCGGGCGACTCGCGTTGTTGAGAGCTATGGCCATCGACGACGCCTTCACGAACTTGGCGATCCAGGAAAGCGCTTGGTCGTTGTCAGTGGCATGACCATCGTACCCCACATCGACGCAAGCTTCGTCCGCTATAACCATCAGACCGTAAGCCGCTCGCCACCACGCGGGAGGTTCGGAGGAGCTCGCGAGATTTACGTAGACCGGGAGCTTCTCGGTGAAAGCAGCTTCCCAGATTATCTTCCAGAGTTCGTCGACCGCGGCCGGAAGAGTGTCCGGGAGGGTGGGGGCGTCACGGATTGCGCGTGCAGCGTCGATCCAAAGCTCGATCTCCTCTTGGCTTATGCGGACGTAGCACCGATCGTCCAAGGCTCCCGCCGAGTCCGGCATGATGTAGCTGTAGGCGCCACCATGGTCGAGCAGATACGCCGATATGGCGAAGAGGTCTGGTGGAAAATTGGGCGCCCTCTTCCAATCGCTGATCTTCCGGCTCGAGGGAGTGCCGGCTGCCTTTGCATTTTCGAATCTCGTCCCTTCGGGCAGAACATGTCTCAGGACATTGCCCACGGTCAGAGCTGTCGGATTTCTGGGCACTTTGACGTCGATCCTGAATCAGTGGATGTTCCTATTCAGAGCCGCTTTTTTTACGCTTTTCACCTAGGGTTGTGACTAGTTTCAGAGAAATGTGAGTTTTGCTATTGCTGGAATGGCCACAATTCGGCATTATGTAACATATATGCAACAGCCCCTAATATTGCCGGGAGAACAGTGTGTTAACCGATTTGCAGGAAATTGCTTGAGGTCGAACCGGAACAGCCCGATGCGGTACTGCGTTTGCATGGCCGCCAAACTCGGGTACTTGGAACGGCCGGCCGACGGAGGCTACGATGCCGATAACATTTGAGGATCACTACCTGGAAGACGTCGACAAGGAGCACAAGGCTCTGATCAAGAGCATTGCGAACTCCATTCAGGAAAGCGGCCTTCCAGAGGGCACGACCGTCAGCGCGTCCGATCGGGAGAAAGAAGTGCGTGAAACGGTCGACTGGCTGGCGGATCGAATGAGCGTCAGATTCAGGTGGTGACGGGCTACTTTTTGTTGCTCGTCCAACTCGGCTGAATCTGCTTCGGCACAAGTTCGCCGGTCCCGATTCGATCTGTCCCTTCGTTCGTGCGCTCCAATGCACCCCACCCTGACGCACCCCACCCTGACGAACGACTGATACATTTCAATCGCTGCGCCAGTTGATTCAGCTTCAGGCTTTGCGGGTTTAGCAGCAAAGCGAGGCCTCTGGCTCCCCCTGTTCAGAGCCGTATTGTTGAAGGACACCACTTCGCACGCACGTCCTGGCGCGCACACCTAAAAGCTCATCTAACGACCGATCGGTCGCGATCCCGCTCGACTTCGCGGACGAGCCGCATTTCTGCCGATTAACTCAAACAAGCTCGCAGCGCGCTGCTGGTCCTCAAGACAGAGGATATAGTGAGTGGAGCCCTCATTCTCGGCAATGGATCCATCAAGCAATTGCCGCGGCAGGGCGGGGTTCGTCTCCCGCTGCGTATTCAAGTCCTTACGAACTGGCGATATCTCATCTATGGTTACAAACCTCTTCGAGTCCCCGAGCCAAGCCAAGAAGAAATGATCGCGCTCCCACACCTTCTTGAAGGGCTCCTGGACCCAGGATGTACGCGCGCCCCTTTGGCTTTCTCGCCGAATCGGGCATACCCTCGGCGCAGCACAACCCGAAATAGTTGCACATTATTCTCTTAGCGATGTCCATATCGACGGCGTGCGACTAACGCTTCCGCGAAATTTCGGGGCGGTGCCGGGAGGTTGGATGTCATCTCTTGCTTGGATCGATTTCGACGAAGCGGAACGGCAGCGCGCCCTCCGTATCATGGCTCTTCTGGATGAACGGGAGGGACGCGACGAGCTTGGATTAGGAGGCATACGCGACTCAATTGCCGATCATCTATTTCCGGGCACCAGCACCATTCAAACGCGCCTTCGGTATATGCTTTTCGTCCCGTGGATTCTGCGGATGCTTGAGGGGCGCGACCTTTCCGAAAATCAATTGAGGAGCGAAGCGCGCGGATTGGAGGTTCGGCTCGCAGATGCACTAAGCGCGGGCGGTGAAAGAAAAGGAATCATCGGCAGAGACGCTGGCGCCCGCCTGCAACGACTACCCAGTTCGGTCTATTGGTCTGGCCTCGGCGCGTGGCGCATTCGGACTTTTCCAGGCTCCATCGACAGTCTGTTCGCATCCTTGCCGGCCCTTAAGCGAGGGCGAGAGGAATCAGATGAAATCAGGGGCAGTGAAGTTCTCGATGCAGTCTGGGCGCGCACATTACCTGCCGCGCCAGCCGATCTATTGCAGAAAGCTACGTTCAAACTAACTGTCGAGGAGGCGCAGTTCATCGTCGACCGCCTGGTGAACGCTCAAGCGGGATCGCTGATTGCCTTTCTCGCTCGCGAAGCGATGGAAGTGGACTGCGACTACATTTGGGCTCACCCGCGCCTCGTCGAATTTCCAGGGTTCGCGCGCCGCTTGGTTGGCCACGGGGAAATCTTCTCGCAGGTCATGCATGGGGCCGCCCTGCTCTACAACCTGGCTCTCAGCGAGCTCCGCGGGCGAGACGACTGGGCCGAAGAATATCGGAGGCGAATGGCCGCTTGGACCGAAGAGGTCGGGCCTACGCTTGCACGCGGCTGGTCGCTGGGCGAATTTTGGGATGCCGTCAAGCATCCAGGTCACAGCATCAAGCCGGCCGCCAAGCGCTTCGTCACGGAGTGGCTCGAACTCATTGCACAGGACACACCAGAGATCGCCGACCTACCGGCGGCGCGCCGGCTCGTGGAAACGCGAGAACGACAGCTGAAAACCACACAGTCGAGATATGTCAATCGTTCGGTGAGGGATCGCTGGACCGGAGCCTCGGGCGTGAACCGCCTTACCTTCCGTTGGAATCAGGCTAAGTCTCACCTCAAGGATCTCATAGATGCAGAGTAAGACCAGTTTAGATCCCGACTGTCGAACGCTTTATGGAGCAAGCCTACAGCCGCCCGCGGATTATTCGCTCGATGCGGCCATCGCCACGACTTTCTCGCTGGATTTCGAGACGGCTCTGGCGGTCCCGGTGAGCTTGGCCCTCTCCGCGGCAGAAAGCCGTGACAAAATCCTGGATCACCCCTTGGCTCTTCTAGAGGGAGCTGAGCGTATGGCGGGACGCCTGTTAGTCTTCGCAGATCATGGACACATCCAGGTGCAGACCCGCCCGCACTCGCGGCTCTGCTCGCTCCTGGAGAAGATCATCGTCGAGGTCGCAGCCCCAAAAGGCGGAGCTTTTCATCCCAAGATGTGGGCTCTTCGCTTCAAGTCCACGAACGCTGATAAACCGCTGTGCTTCCGCTTGCTGGTGATGTCTCGAAATCTTACGCGGGATCGCTCGTGGGATGTAGCGCTTACGCTCGATGGGCTGGTTGCCAAAAAGCCTCAAGCGACGAATCGTCCCCTTGCCGATTTCATTCGACGCCTTCCGGGGCTGGCAGTGGCTCATCTGCCGCCGGGCGCGACCGAACTGGTGGCCGGCTTTGTAGAAGACATTCGCCGGGTGGAATGGGTTTTGCCAGAGCCCTTCGAACGGGTCTCGTTCGCCGCTAACGGTTTCGGAGGTACGCCCTGGCGACCCGACCCTGGCGCCCGGCTGGGCATTGTCTCTCCTTTTTGTGACGAGGACGCATTGTCCATGCTTGCCGAGCGTGCCGCCATGGAAGCTCCTCTCCTGATCGGCCGCTCGGACGAACTCGGTCGCTTGTCGCGCGACGTGTTGAATAGGTTCAGCCGGGTCGCGGTGATGGATGAAGTAGCGACGGCTGAGGATGGGGAGGAACCCGACTCCGGCAGCTTGCAAGGATTGCACGCGAAAATCTTCGTCGTCGAACGGGGCTGGGATACCGAGGTCACGGTTGGTTCGGGGAATGCGACTCGACCAGCCTTGATCACGGGACGCAACGTCGAGCTGTTTGCGACCCTGAACGGCAGGCGATCGCAGGTGGGGAGTATCGAGGATATATTTGGCGATAAAGGGTTCGGCAGACTTACGCGCCTCTTCGTCCCTGAAGAGTGGAGGAATGAAGACGAAGCACAACGAGATGCCGAGGCAAGACTCGATCAAGCGCGCCGCGAAATATGCAGTGGCGGATTGAAGCTAATGTGCAGGCGATTCGGCTTGGACGACGAAGCTGCAGGTCTGTGGGAAATGACCGTGCAGCCGGCCAAGCCTCTGCCCCTCGCCGGTGTTGGGGCACTTCGCGTCTGGCCCATCACCCGAGGAGAAACTCACGAGAAGAATGCGCTCGAAAATCTAAAACGTGGGGAATTCGTCGATCTTGGAGCGATGCCCCTAATCGATCTCACGCGCTTTTTAGCTTGCCATGTTGTCGACCGTGAGACGGGGGCTTCGTTGCTGTTTGCAACGGGATTGACTCTAGAAGGACTGCCGATCGGACGAAATGCAGCGATCTTACGCTCAATAATCCACAACCAGGATGCCTTCTTTCGCTACCTCCGTCTGCTTCTTGCCGAGTTCGGCGATCCCTTCGCCGCTGCGCTGGCTGCACAGAAGGACGCGAGCCACGGAGGCTGGCGCTCAAGCGAGGACGACAAGCCTCTGCTCGAAGAGATGGTGCGAGCTTTCTGTAGAAGAGAGGATCGCCTCGAGGCGATCGAGCGTTTGGTCGAACGGCTGGAAGAAACCGATTCTGGGTCTGGGAGCCCAATACCTCCGGATTTCCACGCCCTTTGGCAAACCTTCCGGGTTGCTTTGCGTACCAAGTCCCAGGTGCAAGTTGTAGAGAGCTAATCATGGCAACCGAACGCTTCGAGGCCGCGTCCGCATTGGCGCCGCTCAAGGTATTTCAGCGACGCACAGTCGATTATGTTTTCGAACGTCTCTACAGTCAGGCGGATCCCGCGTTTCAATTTTTGGTCGCGGACGAGGTCGGACTCGGCAAGACGATGGTCGCTCGGGGCGTAATCGCCCGCATGATCGAGCATCTCTGGGATACGACGGAACGGATCGACATTCTCTACATCTGCTCAAACCAGGCGATTGCCGCACAGAACATCAATCGGCTGAATGTTCTTGGCCGTCGCGAGCTGTCCCTGCCGACGCGCATGACTTTGCTGCCTCTTCAGCTGCGGAGCGAGGCAGAATCGCGCTCGGGCTACGGAGGTTTGAACTCGAATAAGGTCAATTTCATAAGTCTGACCCCGGGAACGACCTTTGATCTGCGCTCGTCCACCGGCATCGCCCCGGAACGAGCCTTGCTCTTCCGCTTGCTCGCCGACGACGTGTCACGCCCGCGCGGACTTCGCAATCTCCTCCAGGTGACCGCGGGTGACGATGGTTGGGACAGTGCCGTCGACAACATGAGCTTGAAAGGTGTGGACACTCACATAATCGAGCGCTTTCGAGGGAAGGTCATCGATGATTCCGCACTCTTCGCGGAATTGGAGCGGGTCTGCGACATGTTCCCGCGTCGAAGAAAAGAATATCCTATCGAAATGACCCAACCACGCAACGCGGTGGTGGCGAAACTGCGCGCTAAGCTATCTCACGCCTGCGTCGATGCGCTCCAGCCGGATCTCATCATCATGGACGAGTTTCAGCGTTTCCGCGATCTTCTCCATGGGGATTCCGATGCGGCGATGCTCGCTCGGGAGCTTTTCAATTATTCTAGCCCGGACGGTCATGCCGCCAGGACACTGCTTTTGTCGGCGACGCCTTACCGCATGCTGACGTTAGCCGGCGATGCACCCGATGATGGTGACCATTACGGGGATTTTCTCGAAACGCTGAACTTTCTCTATGGTCGCGACCGGGGATCGATTGTGGCCGCGGAGCTTTCGCGGGAAATGCGGATGTTCCGAACAATGCTGCAGGCTTTGCCCGCCTCCCGTGGCGCAGCCATCGAATGTCGCGCTGGAATCGAGCAGCGCCTTCGGCGTGTCATAGCCCGGACCGAACGGGTCGGAAGCACGAAGGACCGGGACTCGATGGTCGAAGAGCCGCAGATGTCGCTCACGATCGCACCGGCAGACCTCGCGCAGGCCGCCGTGGTCTCAAGCATCTCGCGCGTTCTGGATGCTCCGGAAATCGTCGAGTACTGGAAGTCCGCGCCCTATCTCCTGAACTTCATGCGCGATTACAGTTTGAAGCGTCTTCTCGCGGAGCAGGCGGCCACACCTTCAGCCGCCCTGCGCGATGCTCTGGCGGTCGCCCGGCCCCAAATGCTACGTCGCGAGCTCCTTGATGCTTACGAGCCGCTGGAGCCCGCCAACGGTCGGATGAGAGCTTTGATTGACGACGTTTTCAGCTCGAAGCTCGAGGAGCATCTCTGGATACCGGCGTCCATGCCCTACTATGGACCGGCACGGTCGTCTCCTCCGCCCACGAAATCACTCGTCTTCTCGTCGTGGTCGATGGTTCCGGATGCAGTGGCGGCACTCCTGTCCTACGAAGCTGAGCGACGGATGGGCGTCGGAGACTCTGGCAGGGCATATTTCGAGCAAAACAGATTGCGGCCGCTACAGTTTCGGCAGGATCAAGGCAGACTGGCTAGCCTTCGGGCGCTCCTGTTGATCTATCCTAGTCCGCAGCTCGCCGAACTGGCGGATCCCCTCGTGGTCTTCGCAGAAAGACAAGAGCAATTGTCCAAACAAGCCATGCGAGAGGCTATTGCGGAACGGCTTCGGCCCGCGCTCGCTGCGCTCGAGCAGGCGGCCGGTAAAGATGCCGGTGGAGTCCTCATTCCCGAATGGGCTGCCCCTGCGATGATCGATCGCCTGCTTGGCTCTTCGGTCGACGCATGGCTCTCGTCATCTGATGGCATGGTCGGACTAGCGAACGAAGATGGTTTCCGAGAGCATGTTGCCGAACTCGGTGCAGCAGCCATCAGGAGCGATTTCTCAGACGTTGTTAGCGATCAGCTTGACTTGCTGGTCGACCTGGCGCTGGGAAGCCCTGCCATTTGCGGCCTACGTGCCTTGCGACGGATCGCCCCCGAACTCTCTTGGGACCACCCCACTTTGTTGCGGGCAGCCGCTGAGATCGCCTGGGCATTTCGCTCATTGTTCAATCAACCTGATGCTATCGCTCTGCTGCGCCGAGGCACCGACGACCGGTATTGGCATCGCGTGCTGACGTACGGCTTGGATCACAATCTCCAGGCAGTCCTTGACGAGTACGCACATTATCTGGTCGACGCGGAGGGATTGAGTTCGCTCGGGTCCGAGGAGCGGGTCCTAGGCGTATCACGCGCAATGGCATCGGCACTCTTAGTGCGGCCTTCGCAGATCGATGTGGATGACGTTCAGCTCGAGGGAGACTCGGTGAAGCTGACAAAATTCCAAATGCGTGGTCGATTCGCGATGCGCCTCGCTGACTATCGCGATGAGGAAGGCGCTGTGGCTCGACTTAGTGGGGTGCGCGAGGCTTTCAATTCTCCCTTCAAGCCCTTCGTTCTGGCTACGACTTCCGTCGGGCAGGAAGGTCTCGATTTCCATCCATATTGCTACCGCATCTACCACTGGAATTTGCCGAGCAACCCGGTCGACCTGGAGCAGCGTGAAGGGCGCATCCATCGTTTCAAAAACCACGCCGTCCGTTTGAACTTGGCCGAACGTCAGATCGGGGCCGTACGAGCGAGCGCTACGGCTCCGCCCGATCCATGGAGTTACATGTTCGAGCGGGCAAGATCCGAGTCAGAAGCTCATGCTGATATCGTCCCGTATTGGATCTATGAGGGTTCTGTTCGCATCGAACGCCGAGTCCCGATGCTGCCCTTCAGCCGGGAGGTCACTCGGCTGGAGTGGCTCAAGCAAAGTTTGACCATCTATCGGCTCGCATTCGGACAGCCGCGACAGGACGATCTATTGGAGTATCTTGCAAAGCTCGCTGGTGACGGGATAGGCGTCCACGATCTGGATGACCTGCAAATTCGTTTAGAGCCTCCAGAACGCATTACGGAGAAGCAGCCCATTGGTGACATTTTTGTCCGGAGCCTGCAAGTGCCAGTCCGTGGAGGTGAGGTCATTTCGCCGTCCGAATGATTGAGCGCGGGGCTCCGCTCAATGATCCGACCGACCGCTGTTGGCCGCAAAGGTCGTCTCCCCGGACATCAGTCAGCGGAGCACTTGCTCGGCTATTGTTGGATTGCTTTAAGCTTGCCAAGATGTTTCGCTGAGCGAACCCTGGGCGAGGAACGGTACACGCAGGGACTAACGAGCTGGGACGCGCACAACGTGCTTTAGCTCGCGACAACTTTCAACGCAGTATAATCGGCTCATTAACGCCGAGCAGACGGCCACCAAGGCCAAATTCCTCGCTTATATGTCGGACCGCAGCGCGGCCAGGCTTGTGGTTGCACCGTGTGGACAAGGCGCGACAAGGGATTCGGACAATCAGGGGCAACCGCGACTCGGGGTCCTCTAAAGGTCGCCCTCAACCGATGCCGAAGCGCGTGGGACCGCTGACTGGATGGAGCAGCAGTGGCGCGACGGTAAACGCGCGAAAAAGAAGCTTGGCGCTTATCCGTCGACGTCCTTGGCTCAGGCGCGAGATCTTCAAGCGAGACTACGCTGATGTGATCCAGAAAGGCCGGAGCATCAAGATTGCAACAGACACTCGTCCTGGCACCATCGTCGATCTGTTAGAGGGGTACGTCGCATCGCTCAAGACTGCCGGAAAACCGTCGTGGAAGGAGACCTTAACAAGATCGCCGACACGCTTGGGCGCAACCGACTCGCGCGCGAGATCGAATCTGAAGAGATCGTCGAGCTTATCCGGCCGATTTATGAGCGTGGCGCCCGCTCAATGGCGGGTCACGTGCGATGCTACATCCACGCGGCTTATAGTTGGGGGATGAAATCGGACAATGACCATCGGAACACATCCCCGCGCCGCGTCCGTATCCCATACAATCCAGCCTTCGGCAATTCCGACCGAACCCAAGGTCCAGGGCACGCGCTGGCTCGACGAGGAAGAATTCGTCCAACTCTATCGCTGGCTGGAATGTCCCGATACACCGGTTCATCCCTCCTATCCTCGCGCTGTGCAATTGATCATGCTGACTGGTCAACGCGTCGAGGAGATCGCGCGCCTTCATGTCGATCAATGGGATGCGCCGGATTGAACACGGATGGAGTCGAACGTCCTCCTCCATCAGATCGACAGCAACCTGTTCGCTCATCAAGGCAGCTCGCTGACAAACTTACTCTCGCAGCAGAGCAGTCGGAGGTTGCCCAGCAAATCCTCAAGGACCCTTACACTTTTGATTTTCTGTCGCTCGGCCCCGAGATGCTTGAGCGCGATCTCGAACGCGGGCGGATCGAGCACCTCCGCGCGCTCATCCTCGAACTCGGCAAGGGCTTCGCCTTCGTCGGTAGCCAGTATCACCTTGAGGTCGACTGGCAAGTCTACTACATCGACCTTCTCTTCTATCATTTGCGGTTACGCTGCTTCGTGGCGATCGAGCTGAAGAATGAAGACATCAAGCCCGAGTTCGCCGGAGAAATGAACTTCTACCTCTCGCCGGTTGACACCAGCTTCGGCACCAGGATGACCAGCCGACTCCGATCATCTGGAACGCCGCATCGTGAGCAGCGGCGAGTGGATTATGATTCGGCTCCAGAGACCGGCCCACGCCAGCGAACAAAGCGGTTATCGCAGGTAGTGTAAGGCCAAAATGATACGGCAAATCGCGGCAAGGTGCCCCAGATCGAACGACCAGAAGATGAGGACGCGTCAGTCATTTACCTGAGGAACTCCACGCGTCTTGTTTGGTAGCATAGACTTGATGCTGCCCATTCGTAGTCCCTTAGTTCATGGCGCATGATTCGAAGCCCCAGTTTGGGAGCTTGAATCACGGGCGCCGGGCCGAGGACAATGCTTTTGCCATGTCAGGCCGACTTGTCCTCACGGCTGCCCTCAAGCTTATCTCGCAAGGCCGTGATCACGCGATGGACAATCCGTATATCCTTGACCGACAGCCCTTCTGAAAGATCGTTGATCCAGGGAGCCTGCAATTCCATTGCGGCTTGGAAGGCGCGCTGTCCATTCGCAGTGAGCACGACGAGCTGCGCCCGTCGGTGATGCGGGTTGACCTCAAAAGATACGAGGCCCTCCCTGTGCAGATCATTGATAATCCGCTGCACGTTTTGACGATTGCCGCCGAGGTCGCGTGCGAGCCAAGCGACCGGTTGGGGACGTTCGGCGGACACAATGGCGCCAAGCACCTGCCAGCGTGCGCTTGTTAGGCCAAGCGGGGCGACCAGACGGTCGCCGGCCGTCAGAAGTAGGCTGTCGAGCCTGAATAGATCGAGAACAAGGTCGGTCAGGGCTTCACCCTCGGGGGTTCGCTTGGCTCTTTTCATTTGTCACCATTGTTTTATCTTGACATCATAATGTCAATATGTTATGTAATCATAATACCAATTAGGCATCGTATATCAAATAGCAATGGAGCCACTCATGTCGCTGCTACGCCCACTCGACCCTTCCTTTCCGATCGACCGCCAGATCGCTATTGGGGGGGGGGGGGGGGGGGGGGGGGGGGGGGGGGGGGGGGGGGGGGGGGGGGGGGGGGGGGGGGGGGGGGGGGGGGGGGGGGGGGGGGGGGGGGGGGGGGGGGGGGGGGGGGGGGGGGGGGGGGGGGGGGGGGGGGGGGGGGGGGGGGGGGGGGGGGGGGGGGGGGGGGGGGGGGGGGGGGGGGGGGGGGGGGGGGGGGGGGGGGGGGGGGGGGGGGGGGGGGGGGGGGGGGGGGGGGGGGGGGGGGGCGCAAAAATCGCCAGCTATCCGGCCTCCGCGATAGCTTCCCCTCATCTGTTCCAGAAAGTTGCCGTGCCCGGCATCTGCGTTGCCTAGCCCTGCTGTTTTTCGGAAGGGAAGATACTCATGATCAAGTTGATCCATCCCGTCGCTGGCGCCTTGGCTATCGCAACGATCGGCACATTTTGGCTATCGACGGTACTCAGCGAGCTGTTCGCGTCCCATGCCACAGTTGCAGCGGTTAAGAGCACCATACCGTGGGGTTTCTTGTTGCTGATTCCGGCGCTCGCTGCCACCGGTGGTACAGGTGTCATCTTGGCAAAGGGGCGCCGGGCCGGACTGATCGGGGCCAAATTCAAGCGAATGCCATTCATTGCAGGAAACGGCATCCTGATTCTTATCCCGTCTGCGCTCTTCCTCGCGTCCAAGGCTCAGGCTGCGGCATTCGATGCTACCTTCTATGCCGTGCAGGCGATCGAGCTCGTCGCGGGCGCAACAAACATTACACTTCTTGCTCTCAACATGCGGGACGGTCTCAAAATGAAGGGATGGTTGCGCCGCAAACCCGCTTGATCACCTCAACCGCAACTGCGCCAACGACTGACCTGACGCCCGGTATCGTCGTAACTTTATGAGTACGCGCCCAAGAAACGGCAACTTGCAATCATTGGAATCTCTTCTAGATGGCACCTGTCGGGCGATGATGCCGTTACTTGAGTTGACTATTGACTGTATTCATCAATGGATCCAGACAAGTTGTCTGATCTCATGGAGCGGCTTCTTTCGCAATCGGTACCGCGGCGATCATCGGCGTTGACTCCTAGCGCTCCCACTAGCATCGCCGACAGGCGGGCGCAGTGCTACGTCGGTTCGGTATGGTGGCCGCCCCACCGTTCACAGCGCATAAATTTCCGCGAGCGCAGTCGGCTTGTCACGCCTGCCCATCAACTCCGCAAGATCATCGTCGTCGCCCCCGTGCTAGGCATTCTCATTCTTCCCATACTACTTGTCGATGACGAGTTGGGCTTCAGCGTAAACCGGATGAAGGCAATCGGCCTTCGTACTCGCCTAGCTGAGCCGCTGTGAGCGTGGGTTGGCACGTAACGGTTAGTCTCGCGCTGTAGCTCTTTGGCTGCCCGGCGGAGATTGTCAGTGTCCCGCTCGTCCTTGCTATCGGAGCAGTAACGCAGATGTCGCTCGGTATCGCAAACATCAAGGCCACGGCGCGCGGCCTCCCGGATTTGTTGTCGCAGCGCTTTGGCGGCCTGATCGCTCTCGCGCTCCCGCCCCCAAACTCACCGAGCACCCCCTGTCGCTCACAGATCCTTTACTCGTCACAGAAGTTATCGCAAGAAAGGCGCATTGGGCAGCCTTGAAGAGTGCCAACCACAAAACATCGATTATTGCTAACTCCAAACCGCTCGCGATCAGCCAATTCCCACAGCATTTGCGGCAAGGACACTACCCACCTATCAAGATGCTCGGAGGTCTCGGATGAAGCTGTCAACGTCCCGGCTGAGCGTTTCGGCTTGCCTTGATAGGTCGGTGGCAGCTGTCAGCACCTGCGTGGCGGCCGCACCTGTCTCCTGGGCCGCTTGACTCACATCCGCGATATTACTGCCGATCTCCGCCGTCCCCCGAGCTGCTTGGGTGACGTTGCCTGAAATTTCTCGTGTAGCCGCGCCCTGTTCGGTAACGGCCGATGCAATCGCATGAGCTATCTCGTCGATCTTGACGATCGCGCCGCTGATGCTGCCGATCGCATCAACCGTGCGGGCGGTAGCTACTTGAATCGTCGAGATCTGGTCAGCGATCTCTTCGGTTGCCTTGTCAGTTTGGGCGGCCAGGGTCTTCACCTCATTGGCGACCACCGCAAAACCCTTCCCCGCGTCACCGGCCCTAGCCGACTCAATACTGGCATTAAGCGCCAGGAGGTTGGTCTGCGCGGCGATGTCCTTGATAAGCTTGACAACGCCGCCGATCGACTGCGCGGTGCTGGCAAGACCATCCACGATCTCGCCGGTCCGCGTCGCTTCCACGACGGCATCGCGCGCCATGGTCGAAGAATGCTCGACTTGACGCCCAATTTCGGCGACTGACGCTGCAAGTTGCTCAGCCGCGCTTGCTACGGTTTGAACGTTTTCCGATGCCTGATCGACAGACGTAGTTACCGCATTACTACGGCGTGAGGTTTGCTCTGCGGTTGTCGCCATGGCTTCCGCCGCCGCTTCCATCTCCGTTGATGCTGCAGCAACGCCCTCGACCACCCCCCTGATGCTACGCTCGAACTCGTCGGCAAGTTTGCTCATGGCCGCACGTTTCCTCGCCTCAGCGCGAGCTTTCTCCGCCTCCTGCTCGCACCTCAGTCGATCGGCTTCGGCCATGCTGTCCCTGAACACCTGAAGGGTCTCAGCCATTTGCCCAACCTCGTCCGTTCGCTTCAGATAGGGAATGCTTTTCAAGGGCTCTGCTTGGGCCAGACGCCTCATAGTGTTGGCGAGGATTGGAATCGGTCGCATCAATCGACGAGTCAGCAGGAAGGTGGCGGCGCTTAGCAGCGCGAGAAGAAAAAGGCCTGCTCCGCCAAAATACAATTTGAGCGTTGAAAGGAACTGGGTTATGTCGCCCGTCTTCACGCTCACGGCAATCATCCCGACCGGCTTGCCCTCCGTGTTCATTGCCGGAAGATAGCCCGTGAAATACTCCTGCTCTTCGTAATACCCCTCCTCCGTGGCTATCCTTCCATGCTGCAGACGGGCTAACGTTTCTTCGGAACCATCGAATGGTTCTCCGTTTCTTCTTCCTCGGTTTTCGTTGAGTAGGGATGTCGAAGCAATGAAATAGTGAGGCTTGGACTTGTCGCCTCGCGTAGAGGCAACCCAGGCGGGTCGTTGCTCACCCGCATCGAAGTATGAAAAGATCGATACCCGGGCGCCGGTATACGAGGACATTTGATCGACCGCGTCGTCTGTTCGAAATTTTGGCAGAATGCTGGTCGCATCAAGAAGCGAGAGATTTCCGTTTTGGTCCAATTTTATGCGGACACCGCTTTGAGCGGTGACCATTATGTTTGCGGCGACCAGCATTGTTTGATCGAGTCGACTTCGTTTCGTGCCGTCGACATACCGAGATGTTGCCACCCACCCAAGCACGCTAAGCGAAACTATCACTGCAGCCAGCATGCACACGGTCATTAACGTCACGCTGTTTGCGAGACTGCCCTGCCGAATTTTCGTCAATGATTGTCTCCGATGCTATCCGGATCCTGACTTCACGCGTGTTACTGAAGGCAAAATGGACTCAGCCTCTCCCCGCTGGCGATTTGTACGCGGAAGGTCGCGGTGGACTCTGCGGCCAAACATCGATGACTTTGTTGCACCGCAGCGCGACCCATTGCGCGACACGCTGCTTCGCGATTCGTGCGACCCAAATCGTTCCATGGAAGGGAAGGTTGGAGCCATTACGTGTTTCGTCTATGTGCGATCAGAAAAGCGAATGGCCGTAAATTTCCTCCGACAAAAAGGCTGGCATTGACACTCGGGCTGTGCTCAGCACCGCGGGTCCCTTTCAGCAGCCTGTCTTCCAGCTCCATCAGGCGCTGCGCCGCAAAGCCGATCATCTCACGCAACAGATCGGCATCGGGGTCTTCTCCACGAGCGTGAGCAGGTTCATCATGCCATCGGTCATCGCCGGTTCCTCGGTTGCGTTGGCGTGTCGCTACCCGGTCCAACCAGAGGACTGTCGGTGACCACCGCAAAGCCGCCCGCCTGCTACGGCGCTATTGGGGACCGCGCCCGGGCGGCTTTGCTCTACCGAGCTTTGCCACCCTCTGGGGCACGACGAAGCCCACAGACTAACGGGTATTCGTCCTGTTTGTACGCCATGGCTACCCAGCAGCCATACCCGCGCTCTAGATTCCTTTCTTGCTAAGGAAGCCCACTATCTTATTGCCTCGGAGGTATCATGATTCAGGCGAAGACATGGGCGACAAGGACGAAATCACTCGGATCGATGTATTTAGGTTGCCAGGTAATAGGAAAATGTCGCGTGATGTGAAACGTCGTCGCAAGAACTGTGGCATGCCGCCGCCGGCGACGTTCGATATCGATACGCTGCCGTGCAGCTCCAATTTGACGGCATTGGAGGTGGCCGCGATCATCTGGCGCACGCCTGGAGCGCTCGAGCAATGGCGACGCAACCCGAACCACCCGTTGAGATGGCGCTACGTCGATGGGCGCCCGCTCTATCGCGTCGATGCAGTGCGCGACTATCTGGCTGGGTGCGATAAGACTACTAAGCGCCCTCAGCCGCATAATGCTCGCGGAGACGACCGAGCAGTTCGGCATTA
Source organism: Bradyrhizobium sp. CCBAU 65884 (assembly GCF_028128835.1). Classification (NCBI taxonomy): domain Bacteria; kingdom Pseudomonadati; phylum Pseudomonadota; class Alphaproteobacteria; order Hyphomicrobiales; family Nitrobacteraceae; genus Bradyrhizobium; species Bradyrhizobium sp. CCBAU 65884. Next base: position 78,802 of record NZ_LBJU01000119.1, read on the forward strand.
ATAGCGTCGAGCGGATTGGTCCGCTGCAGGCGCACGGCCTTGCCGACCCGTTTCGCGCCGACCAACTGCGCGATATAGTCGTGAGCCGCTTCGAACGCCATCTTGCGAATGATCCACTGTTCGTTGTGATTGTAGACCTGATCGATCCCCCGCGGCTTTTGCCCGACACACAGCCGCTGGATTTCGTTGTCGTAGCCGCAGCGTGACATGATGGTGCGCAAGCTGCGCCTCAAATCATGCATCGTGAACTTGACGACACCTGCTTCCTTGACCAGACGGCTGACCATCTTGGTGAAGCCTGACATCAGACCTCCGGTCTTCGGTGACGGGAAGACATAGTCGGACGTTGCCCGTTGGAAGTATTTTGCGGCAGCGAGCACCTCGTCAACGAGGTGAGTGCGCGGCGCGTCGTGATGCAACCCCATCTTGGTCCACGCCTCGTCGAAGGTAACGCGATCATCCATGATGTGTTTCTGCTACTGAATCATGGTTGGCTCGCTGCGGCGCGGGCCGCTAAGCAAGCACATGCGTGTCAACAGCCCAAACGCTCCGAGCTTGCCGGCCGCCTCCCAGACGCTGATGATCTCGCCATCGGTGAGCGCCCGCCCTTTGGTGCGACGACCGAGCCGCTGCGCCCGGGTTTCCTTGGGCGCGCGATAGCCGGTCGAGCACATTGTGCTCGACATAACCTTCACCGACACACCATTCGAGGAATGTGTGGGCGTGCTTGCGCAAGTCCTTGGCTGCGCCGCGCTTGCCGGTCTTGGCGATCTTATCCACCGCCGCCATGATTTGCCGCCGCGTCAGGTCGCCGACGGCGAGATCGACATGAGCCTTGAGACCGCGCCTGAGCGCGGACATCGCTGGCTTCCAGTTGACGACTTGGCGTCCAGTCAGCGATGTTTCGTAGGGGCCGTCCTCAATGATCAGGTTCGCCAGCGTGATGCACTCCCGCTCGGCCAGCTGTTGCCGTTTGGCCTCGCGCTTGGCGTCGTTCGGATCGCCCCCTTGGCCACTTCGCCTGCGGCGATGATAGCGGCTTGGCGCGCGGCCTTCTCGTTGAACTTGGGCCATGCACCCAACGTCTTGCGTTGCGTGCCCCTCGCCCCAGGCTTGGTGAACAGGTAGGCCCAGGTCCGGCCGCCAGTCGCGCGCATCCTGAGCGCAAGCCCAGGCTGCTCGGTGTCGTGTAAATAGTGCTGGGACTTGCCCGATGGCAGCATGGCCGCGCGGATCGCCGCGTCAGTGAGCCTCAAATAGTTCGTCGTCACTCCAGCGCTGAGGCCTTTGTCGCTCGCTTCCATCGTCCCTGCCCTTTCTCCTTGCCCTGCTACACCCCGCCCACAACCCGTTCGCCCCATGTTTCGACTCTATTTGTGCCCAGAGGGAGAATTCACGATGGGCACAGCGGGGGCATACAAGATATGGGATGCCCAACTATGCCCACTATGGTCGCATATGGACAATTGTCCCTATACAGCAGCGGTTTCTCTAATTTTACTATGGCGAAATTTGGTTGGCCGCGGTCTACAGATTGTGGTTCACACGGGAGAGGTCCAAGGTTCGATCCCTTGTGCGCCCACCATTTCAATGACTTACCCCGTTAATTCCCCGGATGTGCCCTAAACGGAGAGGGGAAGCGCTCGTCTGAGCTTCGGTCCCTTTAGGAGGACTCATTGGACCAGCGGACAAAATGGAAATTACGGACGGAATTCGAGCGCTGCTTCTTGCGGGCACGATAGCAAGAACATGCAATGCGTTGTCGCGCGCGGTAGCGAGTGTGCCTCTCTCATGATCGTGCCTAACGTTTGGACTCAAACTTCTTGTGTGGAATTCGACCCGCTGGCCTCCATTTTTAATGTGCGCAGGTTCGTCCGCCGTCGCGACTACCATCGCGGGAGCCGAAGGCCTGCTCTCCGAAGGCAGGTGTCAAGCTGTTTGTAGAATTGAAGGAGCCTGGAAGAACCAAGCAAACCAAGGACTTGTCAGTTTACGATGAGCCGACCCAAATGCGCGCGTTCCTTCACGTAAGCAGCGCGTAAGCAGCTGAAGGCGAGAGGCAGCGTAGACAAGCGAAAAGACGAAACGTTTCGATCGCGTGAGAAGTGAAACGAACTCGAAGCTGGCCCAAGTTCGTTGACCATCGTAATGCAGTCAGGCTGGCAAGATTGCGATGCGCCCGTAGCTTAGCTGGATAGAGCGCCACCCTCCGAAGGTGGAGGCCACACGTTCGAATCGCGTCGGGCGCCATTTCGGTGCAAAACTAGGTACTCCAAAAGCTGGCATTTCTGCGCTTGAGGGCGCGACGTGGGCAAGGCGTGGGCAAGGCGTGGGCAGATGGTCACGCCGATAGCCGCCTAGTTCGGTCCGCATTCGCCTGCGTGCCGGCAACGATTAGTTCCTCATCGATCGTGATCGCTTCCCTTTCGATAACAGTAGGAATGGGCTCTCGCGACGGCATGATTGCCTGGCCGCTCCGGCTCGTCGTTAGCCGGTCAAAGCCATAAACCGGCGAGTCAGTGGCGCTGAGCGCGAGCCTTGACAATGTCGAGCAGGCAGAGCCCGTTCAAGCGATCATGGCTTGCACCGACCGGTCCGGCCCCTCACCACGACAAAGTGCGCCGACCGCTTTCCGCTGTGAGGCGCCAGCACGTACATACTCCTTTCCGTGCAGCCATACTGCTATCTCTAAAACTAATGTTCAGACAGCGACTGCATTGCCAGTTAGGTCGAGCGGGCGGCGCCTGCTTCTATCTCGCCGTCCTAGTCAATCGCAGAGTCGCTGGTTCGACTAGACGTCAACCTTAAAATCCAAATCGATCTCTGATGCGGGATAACCACCTCTGAGTCCCCAATTCTCCGCTGGCACTTCCAGCAAGATGATCTTGATCTCTGTCGCCGGCACCCCGAGCGCGGAGAGGTTCGCGACCAAAAGCTTGTAGAGCGCACGCTTCGCTTCAAGCGATCTGCCAGAGAACATCACGACCTCAACACGCGTGTAGTGCTCCGATCGGCCGGTGGGAACGATCCTGACGTCAGCATCGTAGATATCGAGAACTACATCGCGATCGTAGTCAGGTCTCTTGAGCACGGAAAGGAGCGCCGATTGGACTGCTTCAATAGCCTTTTGCTCGCTACCACGAGCCCACCCGCCCGTTGTGATACGTGTACTCGGCGTTTGTGGCTTCCCTCGAGAGACTTGTCATCTAATGTTACGTCAGGGCGCTTACATTTTTTGATCGAAGCTGGCCGGATTCGATCCGCTGAACGCGCCATTGTCTCCGTTCCTCAGATCCCGATCGCTTCATAGGCTTCGGCGATTTGTCGAATGGAGGCGACATAGGCCGCGGTCCTGTAATCGCCGAGTTCGGGTTGTTCTTCCATGAGATCTGCAATACGTGCCCAGGTGCTCCGCATGACGTCCTCAAGACCGGATCGAACGAGGTCGATTTCTGCGCCTCCTTCGAGAAACTCATCCCGCATATCGGCTGGGAACTCCTTGCCAGTCATCTGTTCGAGCGCCGCAGCGATCGTTTGGTTTCGCCTTTCGCGACGCCGCCGTTCCATCAAGCCGAACGGGATGCGCGTCAGATTTTTCGCCCGCTCGAAATAGCTAACAACCACGCCGCCGGCATTCACATAGAGATCCGGCAGGATAATTATTCCTCGGGAGCGGAGCATCTTGTCAGCCTCGAAAGTGACAGGGCCGTTGGCAGCTTCTACCACAAGCTGAGCCCTTATGCGGCCCGCGTTTTCCGGATGAATGGCGTTCTCCATCGCCGCAGGAATGAGGACATCACAGGGCAATTCGATGCCCGTCATATCGCCAGCGACGGACGTTGCGTCAGGAAAGCCCAGAATGCTGCCTGTTAGGAGCTGATGCTGCTTTAGCAGCTCAACTGGGAGGCCCTTCGGATTGGCGACATAGCCATCCCGCTCCGCAATGACGATTACGCGGGCGCCGTCCTCCTCGGACAGGAACTTTGCGACGTGATAGCCGACATTGCCAAAGCCTTGAATGACAACTGAAGCTTCTTTGAGATCGCGTCGGCCATTCAAATCGGAGGTGCGCGGATCGCGAAGATAGCTCTGGATCGCAAACTGTACCCCCCTGCCCGTCGCCTCGGCGCGACCGGCAATACCACCCTTCGACAACGGCTTTCCCGTTACGCAGGCGCTCGCGTTGACGACATCAGTCGGGTTGGCGGGGCGGAATTCGTCCATCATCCAAGCCATTTCCCGCTCGCTTGTGCCGATTGGGGCCGGAACGTTAACACCTGGGCCGATCAGACCGCGCTTGTTGAGTTCCTGGGTGAAGCGGCGGGTGATGCGCTCGAGCTCCTGCGGAGTCCATTCGCGCGGGTCGATCTTGAGGGCCCCCTTCGATCCGCCAAACGGTACATCGACAAGCGAGCATTTGAGTGACATGAGCGCAGCAAGCGCCTCTACCTCTTCGGCATCGGCGTTTGGCGCGTAGAAATACCGCCTTTTACGGGTTCAGAGTGCTCGCTGTGGACTGATCGCCAGCCGATAAAGCTATACATACGGCCGCGTAGTCTCACGCCGAAGCGGACCGTATAGGTCGAGTTGCATTGAATGATCCGCTCGGCCAATCCTTCTGGGAGATCGAGAAACGTCATGGAATGGCGGAAGTTCTGGTCGACGCTTTCAAGAAAGCCAGCAGAATTGTCTTGCATCACGCACCTCTCATTGTTGTAAAAGCGCCGACGCGCAGGGATGTTTTGGCTGGTAGCTCGCTTCACCACGAAGCCATCGTGGTGAGTTCGCATGCACCGTCGATTCCTTTTTGACGCCCGAGAGTGTTTGGGCCTCTAGTCGCCATCTCTCCAGTGAGCGGCGTGTTGCGAACCTGGCAGGCAGACTAATGACATCAAATGACTAGCCAATGCAGAGGTCCATTGCGGCCGCTGATTGATTGCCGATCTAGCTCGGCAGAATTAATTTCATAAGACACATTTCGCGCACACAAAGCGCATCTTCTTGAAAAGTGCTGTGTTTGGTGTCGGCCAAGGTCGAGCGCACCGAAAGCCGAGCGAGCGGAGGTTAGGCGACAGAAACGACGTTTATTGGATGGCGAGCCAGGATATCGCGGAGAGTCTGGAGCACATCAGAGAGCGCTACGATATCTCTTGGCGCGCCAAGGCAGATACGCGTTGCACCGGGGTCTGCTTCGCCAATCGCGGACGCGATGCGCGGGGTCACAAGTATGCCGCGACCTCGGGCAGCTGCGGAAAATTGATCTGCGGACCACTCTTGAGGCAACGGCAACCATCCGTAGAAGGCCGGAAACTCAAGTTTCGCGGCTTTGGGAAAGACGTCCACGAACACACGATAACGCTCAACCGCCTGCAGGCGCCGCTCGCGCAGAAGCTCTTCAAGCTTGCCACTCTCGATCAGCCGTACCACCACCTCGCTCAGCATCGGAGCCACAAACCAGGCGGAGGCGTGCAGGAGGAGCTCAGTTTGAGCGATGTAGGCTACCGGGACCGTCAAGGTGCCGAGACGGAAGGCGGGCGCAAGGCATTTGGAGTAGGAGTTGACGTAGAAGGTGCGGGTTGGTGCCAATGAGGCGATAGGCACAGGACGCTCGGTGAAGAAAAAACCATAGACGTCGTCCTCTATGACGGTGAGATCGAGTTCCTCGGCGAGTTCAGCCATGCGCTGCCGGCGTGCAAGACTCATGGTGCGAGCCGTGGGACTGTGTAAGGTCGGCATGCAATAAAGCACCCGTGCTCCGGACGTGCGGCAGGCCTTTCTTAATGCGTCCGGCTTCATTCCCTCGTCATCCATCTCGACCGGTACCAAGTGGAGGTGGCTGGCGGCAGCGATCGCTTTGAACCCGGAATAGGTGAAGATGTCGACTAAGATGCTGTCGCCAGGCTTTGCCATTAGGCGGAGGGCAATGTCGATGGCGTGCTGAGCACCGTTGCATAGAAACAGCTGAGCGGGCTCGATGGCGAAGCTATTATCAGACAAAGAGGCAGCAATGATTTCGCGGTGCTTCCAGATGCCCCCATGGGGGCGGTAGCGGAGCAACGGTGCAAGATCACGCTCGCGCACGACCTCACCAAAAAACGCGGACAGGATCTGCGTCTCGTTTCCCTCGACGGGCACGTTCAACGCTAAATTGACCGGTTCATCTCTCGCCGTGGTCTCGGCTCGGGCGACGGAACGGCGCCGGACGAAGGTGCCCTGCCCGACGTGGCCGCTTACGATACCACGCTGTTCGGCCTCCTGATAGGCTTTGCTTACGGTGCCGACGGACAGACTAAGCTCCCGAGCTAGGTCACGGTGCGGCGGCAGACGATCGCCGTCCGACAACCGGCCGTCGGCGATGTCCTGCTCCAGAGCATTGACCAAGGCAAGGTAACGCGGCCCCTCGGAGGCGAGCTGGCGAGGCCGCCAGCCCGAAAGTGGTCCATCCAAGCTCATGTACCCACGCTCCTTTTGGTTCGGTCTCATCGCCTGCTAGACATGAAGGTGGCCGACATACTTTCTTACGGTATAGGATTCCAAACCTTCGATGCCGCCTTCGCGACCCCAGCCGCTGTCGCCGATTCCGCCGAAGGGGGTTTCGGGTATCGTCACCACCATCTGATTGATGCCGATAACGCCGACCTCCAGATTCTCCGCTATGCGGTTCGCGGACGCGGCGGAGCGAGTGAAGGCATAACCTGCCAGACCGTAAGGCAATGTGTTCGCCCGCGCGATGGCCTGTTCTAGGCCATCAACAGGTTGTACCAGCGCAAGCGGACCGAATGGCTCCTCTGTCATAGCCCTCGCTTGGTCGGTCATATCCGCCAGGATCGTGGGCCGATACATTAGACCTGTCGTCTTCAGTCGTTCGCCTCCAACCACAAGGCGGGCCGAATGGGACAAGGCGTCGGAGATTAGGTCATCCATCGCAGTGACTCGGCGGGTGTTAGCGACGGGACCAACGGTGGTACCTGCTTGCAGACCGTCGCCCACCACCTGCTTCTCCACGAAGGCACGGGCGTGTTCGAGGTACTCCTCGTAGACCGGCCGTTCGACGAAGAAGCGTGTCGGCGAAGTACACACCTGGCCAGTGTTGCGCAGCTTGATCGCCATTGAGAGCTCCGCCGCGCGCTGCACCTCAGCGTCCTTCGCGACAATCACCGGCGCATGGCCGCCCAGCTCCATGGTGGCTAGCGTCAGAGTCTCTCCCGCCAGCCGAGCGAGGTGGCGCCCCACCGGGGTCGACCCAGTGAAGGAGATCTTGCGGATGACCGGAGAGCGTAGGAGATATTCGGAGATTTTCGCGGGCACGCCGAAGACCACGTTCAGAACGCCTCGGGGTAGCCCTGCATCGGTGAGCGCCCGCGCAATTTCCAACGTGGTGCCCGGCGTTTCCTCAGCCGGCTTGATGATGCAAGTGCAACCAGCAGCAAGAGCTGGCGCGATCTTGCGAGCAGGCGTTACGGCCGGGAAGTTCCAAGGCGTGAAGCACGCGACCGGGCCAACCGGCTCTTGTGTGACTGTCTGGCGCATATCCGGAAGGCGCGCCGGAATGACACGGCCATAGCTGCGCCGTCCTTCCTCAGCGAACCAGTCAAAGAACTCTGCCGCCGCGGTGATCTCACCTTTCGCTTCCGCCAGGGTCTTACCTTCCTCCAAGGTCAGCACCGTAGCGATGCGCTCCAAACGCTCGCGCATCAGGTCAGCAGCGCGGCGCAAGATCTGCCCGCGCTCGTACGGCGAGGTTCGCTTCCAGCCCTCAAAGGAGCGGCTTGCCGCCGCAAGTGCGCGGTCGAGTTCTACCGTGCCGGCATGCGGCAGCATGCCGAGAGGCAGTTCGGTAGCTGGGTTGAGAACGGCTTCGCTTCCAGCATTGGTTTCCTCAATCCATTCGCCATCGATGAGGAGTGCAAGTTTCGTATACATTCTTATTCCTTGAGCAGGGTAAGGTGTGTCCTGACGCCTTTAGGCGCGGGCCCGATGGACCGAATTCTTGAGTCGAGACTGTCTCGTTAGGCCTTGGCCCAGCGAGTAAGGCCAGCTTCGGCGATGATCTTCGCGATGGCCGCCTTCTGTTCGTCTGCCAACGGCAGCAACGGTAGGCGCGGGCCACCGGCGCTCCGACCAAGCTGGCTCATGGTCTCTTTGATCGCCGCGTAATAGGAGCCGGACTGGAAGCAACGGTAGAAGGCGAAGACGTCGCGGCCGAGATCATCCAATGCCTTATCGCCACTCAGAGCCTTGTCCCAGTAGTCGCGGATCAACGGCCCTGCGATTTGATGCGCCATGGCCACGACCCCATGAGCGCCAACTGCGCGGGCCGGCACGATCATTGTCTCGTAACCGACGAAAACACGAAGTCTGCTTCCGACACGCTGCACAAGCTCTGTCACTTGAGTAATGACGCCGGAGCTATCCTTAATAGCGACGACAGTTGGCAGGGCAGAGAGTTGCTCAACAAGGGCCGGGGTGATGTCGATACCCGCGCGGCGGGGGCTGTTGTAGAGCATCAGCGGCAGTGAGGTATTGCGGGAGATGTACTCGAAGAAGGCCACGATCTCACGCGGGCTCGGCATGGCGTAGATAGGTGGAAGGATCATACCGCCCGCGCAGCCGGCCGCGACAGCTGACTGACAAGCTTCCAGTACATCTTCGACACGGAGGTCGGCGACGCCCGCCAAGACGGGGACGCGGCCAGCCACGTGGTCAACCGACAACTTGTAAAGGCGCGCGCGCTCAGACTTGGTGAGCGCATAGAATTCGCCGGTACTACCAGCCGCGACGACGCCCTGTGCGCCATTGGCAATAGCGTCGTCGATGAGCGCCTTGTATCGGGTCTCATTGATGGAGCCGTCGGCTCCGAACGGAGTGACGAGAACGGGGAAAATACCGGCCCAATTTGCATCGGCCATGATCTGTTATCCTTTGTTGGAAGATGTAGCTGGAGTTGCGGTCGCCGGCGCGGCGAGCGGACCGAGAAGACGAGCCTGTTCCGTGAAGCGTCCGACGAATGCGGCAAGCCTCGGATTGGCATTCGACAGCAGAAGCTCACGCGGAGCGCCACTAGCCGCGACGACTCCTTGGTCCATGAAGACCACCCGATCGGCCAACTCGTAGGCGAAGCCGATCTCGTGAGTGACGATGACCATGGTCATTCCCTCGGCGGCGAGCTGGCGGATAGCGGCGAGCACTTCGCCCACCAGTTCCGGGTCCAGCGCCGAGGTCGGCTCGTCGAAAAGCATAATAGTGGGCTGCATAGCCAGCGCCCGGGCGATTGCGACGCGCTGCTGCTGGCCGCCTGACAATTGCGAAGGGTATTTATGCCCAGCATCAGGAAGACCCATGCGAGTGAGGAGCTCACGAGCCCGAGCCTCGGCTTCGGCGCGCGGCACTTTCTTCACCACCAATGGGGCTTCGATAATGTTCTCTAGCGCCGTGCGGTGAGGGAACAGGTTAAAGCTCTGGAATACCATGCCGGTTTTGATACGTACGGCACTAACCTGCCTGCTAGAGAGCTTGAGTCGCTCGGCTCCGGTGCTGCGGAAAAGTGGGGCCCCCTCGATGACGATCTCGCCCCCGTCTGGCTCCATCAATAGGTTCATGCAACGCAGCAGCGAGGTCTTGCCCGAACCGCTCGCGCCGATCAGGCAGACCACCTCTCCGCGATGCACGTCAAGATCGACGCCACGTAACACATGATTCTTCCCGTAGGACTTCTCGATGCCTCGTACGCTCAGCACGACTTCGGTGGATGTTGCGGTCATTACGCGGCCTCCTTACGTTCGAACCGACGCGAAAGAGCGCTGAGCGGAAACAGCAAGAGGATGAAGACGGCGCCGATAACGGTATAGACCTCCATCGGGCGGTAGGTGAAACTGGCAATGTAGCCCGCCTGATAGAGCAGATCAGGAATGGTCAGCACTGAGAGAAGGGTCGTGTTTTTGAGCTGCATGATGGTCTGCCCCATCAGCGGCGGCACCATGCGGCGCAGCGCTTGCGGCAAGATAATCCGCTTCATGCGCTGAAAGTACCCCATGCCCAGCGCAACGGCGGCGTCAGTCTGGCCACGATCGATAGACTGGACTCCGGCGCGCAGGATCTCAGCATAGAAGCCGCTGGCATAGAATCCGAGACCAAGAATGCCAGCCGTTTCCTTGCCGATCTGGATCTGAAGGAAGATTGGCAGCGCATAGTAGGTCCACATAAGCAACACCAGCAGCGGGATATTGCGAAAGAACTCGACCCAGACGCGGCCGGTCCAGCGCAAGAGTGGCCAAGGAGTGAGCTGAAGCAGCGCCACAAGCAGACCGATCGCGAGTCCGATAGCGCAGGTGTAAATCGTGTACTTCAGAGTGACGAGCAATCCGTAGGCAAGGATGTCCCAATTGGCGAAGACGATGGACGGATCGAATTTCATGGCGCTCTCCGTCAGGTGGGAAGGAAACCTGCGGGCAGCGGATCGTCCGCTTCCAGCACGAGGGTGGAGAATGCGCTGATGTGAGCCATGCCACGCACCTCCGGAATGACAGCGGGTTTGCCGTCGTTAGCCTTGGCCAAGCCCGCTACTTTGGCTTGGAAGGGCACACCCAGGATGTTTTCGGCTCGATATGAGGCCCCAATCGCCAACTGCCCGCGCGCGTGGAGTTGGGCCAGCCGGGCGGAGGTGCCAGTGCCACAGGGCGAGCGGTCGAATTTGTTGCCGGCCAGAACTACTAGATGTCGGGCGCCACCCTCTATGGAATGATAGAAGAGCACGCTGCCGACCTGCGGCACTCCGCTACGGGCATTTACCGCTTCCTTGATGGCAATGCCCGCGCGGCACCACCGGCTGGCATGGTCGATGTCGAACGGGAGATCGACTTGGTTCGCGTCGACTAGTGCATACGTGATACCGCTATAGGCAATGTCGCATGTCACACTGCCGAGGCCTTCGATCTCGGAAACAATGTCGGAGGCGAGCACGAAGGAGGGCACGTTGCGTAGTAGGACGGACGTCAGCCGGCCGGACTCGAACGTACCGGTCACGTGGATGATACCCGCTGGTGTCTCGATGGACATGCCGTTTTGTTCGAAGCCCTGCGGCAGGGCTCGCATAGCAGCGAGACTGGCGATGTAGCCGATCGTGGCATGACCGCACATGTCGGCGTAGACGTAGGAGAAGATGAAGAACAATCCCTGGTCCGCCTCGCGGGAGGGCACGGGCACCGCCGCCGCCATGGCGGCATGCCCGCGTGGCTCATGGAGCAGTAGCGTTCTCAAGCCGTCATGGTTGTTGCGGAAATCGTCCCGCTGCTCGCGCACGCTCTGCCCGCGCAGCGGTGGGATACCCGCCAGGACCACTCGGGTGGGATGCCCCGCGGTGTGGCTGTCGATGACGGTGAAGAGACGGCTCGTGCGCATGGCGTCAGCAATACTTGCCGGACTGAGGAACCACTTTCATGTCGATGCCGCGCTCGAGCATGTAGCGAGTGATGCGCGAGCAGGCGAGGCCGAGAGAATTTTGCTGCGACATCCAGTTGGCCAAGAAGTTGGAGAATCCCTCGTTGCCAGCTTCGCGGCGGATGCCGATCGTCGCCGGGTTGCGCAAGACCGGTGTGGGCACCACGGCCTTGCCGACGCCCTTGGAATCGAGAAGCGCGGCGTCCTGGTCGGCGATGATGATCGCGTCGACCTTACCTGACTGCAATTCCAGAACTGCTTGATCGCGCGAGGGCACTACGACGATGGTGGAATTGGGGATCACGGATTCGGCGATCACCTGCATGGTGCCGCCCTTCTGCACGGCGACCCGCACTTCCTTCTTGTCCATCTCTCGCCAGGTCTTCGGCGCGAAGCCGGGGCGTGCGACGAGCGCCCAGACGCCTTCGACGATGGACCCTGGCACATAGTCGATAACGAGACCGCGGCGGGGATTGGGATTCAGCGCGACCGCAAGGTCCACCTTGCCGGCCTGGAAATCGGCAGCAAGATTGCCCCAGGTTGTTTCGTAGTATTCGATCTGAACGCCGAGCAGACTGGCGATATCCTTGCCCCAGTCGACGAAGAATCCGGACCATTCGCCGGTGCGCGGATCCTTGATGTAGCCGGGCTCCTCCGCAACCATCACCGGAAATTTCAACTTGCCACTCGCCTTGATGCGATTGAGCACCAAGGACGGATCCTCGGCTCGGGCGGGTACGGAGCCCGACCCGAACAGCATGGCCGCACCAATCACAGCAGCGACGATCGCACTTACCCAACGGCTCATTGTGAGACCTCCTCGTATTGAACTATGTCAATTTACAATTGTCACATATCAATATTCAGGTAGCCGTGCAAGAATAAACTTGCTGCCGGGCAGCCTTATCGCAGCCGATAAGGCGCGTTTGAAATCCGGGGCGCGCGGCCCGCGACCAGATCCGAGATAATGGCCGCGGTCATGGGGGCTCCGCTGATGCCCATGTGACCATGGCCAGTGGCGAACAGGATAGCGGCGTGCCTCGGATGGGGACCGATGATCGGGAGGCTATCTGGCGTCGATGGCCTTACGCCCATCCAGTCAGTCACCTGGGTGATGGATATGTCCGGCAGCATTGCGCGGGCATATGTCTGCAGCTTTTTGTTCTGCTTCGCATCACTCGGCGCGTCGGGCGCATCGAATTCGGCGATGCCCACGATGCGCAGCCCTTCGTCGAGCGGCGTGGCAACAAAGGCCGAAGCTGCGTCGGTGACGGGGCGGCTGATGGCACCGAACGTACCGGGCATAGTGATGTGATAGCCACGCTCGCTGGCCATCGAGAGGGAAACTCCCAGGGAGCCGGCCAGATCGCGGCTAGCGATACCTGCTGCGATAACCACCGTGTCGCAGCAATGAGGACCGGTACTCGTCTGCAGCGTTACACCTTCCGTACCTGGCTCTATGGCCTCAACCCGCGCGGTCCGAATTGAGACGCCAAGCGCAGCGGCTCGCTCCATCAGGCTCTCCACCAGTCCCGGAGGTGACGTCACATGACCACTGTTTGGAAAGTATATCCCACGCTTGTAGTCGTGGGATAAAGCTGGCTCCAATTCGCGCAGTTGCCCGGCACTCAGCCTCTCAAAAGTCACGCCATGCTTCGTCCGCAGACTGTCCACACGCTCATCCAGCGCGCTGAGCGATACGTCGCGCCACACATGGAGCGCACCGTTCGGCCGGAACAATCGTTTCCAATCGGTGTCGCCGAGCATATCGCGATACAGTGCGGCACACGGATGGTTGAGAGCGTGCAACGCCGCATACGCCGCCTCCCACGTCCCGGGACGTCCAGTACGCAGGAAGCGGACCAGCCATGGCAAGGTGCGCGGTAACTCGCGCGTGGCGAGGCGCACCGCGCCGTTAGTGTCAGCGAACCAGCGCAGCGCACGCCACATGACGCCGGGATGAGCCATAGGCAGAGCCGATCCAGCGTTGTATTGAGCACCGTTGCCCCAAGAGCAGCCATGGCCGATGCGCCCCTGCTCGACCACGGTGACGCTGTGCCCTTCCCGCGCCAGCATGAGGGCGCAACTCACGCCGACTACGCCCCCGCCAATAATCGCAACAGTACGCGATTCCGCCATGCGACATCTCCTGTTCGTGCAAAGTCGCGACCGAGGCCGGCTGCGCCGTGATTATCGTCGAGACGCTCCGCCTTAGGATTGCCATAGTACATTGGGCAATTTTTCCGCAAGATTGACGTATAACAATCACGACTCAAAGCAGGATTCAATAATAATCTTGTTCGCCGACCATGCCTGCCGTTGGTCCTTGTCAAGCCGGCAGACTTCGCGCGGCAGAAAGGTGGAACCTCTCCACACGAGGCGGTCAGTTGCCCGGAGGCTTTTGGTCGGGTGGAGCGTGACCAGATTGGCGGCTTATGTGCCGACGATCCCCGTAAGCGGCAGCAGGTGTCGCTGGCGCCTTGGCTATCGCAACGATCGGCACATTTTGGCTATCGACGGTACTCAGCGAGCTGTTCGCATCCCATGCCACAATTGCAGCGGTTAAGAGCACCATACCGTGGGGTTTCTGGCTGATTCCGGCCCTCGCTGCGACCGGTGGTTCAGGTGTCATCTTGGCAAAGGGGCGCCGGGCCGGGCTGATCGGCGCCAAATTCAAGCGCATGCCATTCATTGCAGGAAATGGCATCCTGATTCTTGTTCCGTCTGCGCTCTTCCTTGCGTCGAAGGTTCAGGCGGCAGAATTCGATGCCACGTTCTATGCAGTGCAGGCGATCGAGCTCGTCGCGGGCGCAACAAACATTACACTTCTTGCTCTCAACATACGGGACGGTCCCAAAATGAAGGGATGGTCACGCTGCAAATCCGCTTGATCACCTAACCGGAACTGCGCGGACAACTGTCCTGACGCCCCGTATTGTCGTGACTTTATGCGTACGCGCCCTAAGTACGGATGATTAGCTCGAGTATCTCTTGATTTCGAAGCTGATGCTACCTGACGATCGCCTCGCAGTAGAGCCGTGCATCATCTAAAGTCGTATGGGCATTGGGCGCAGTCCGGTAATGAAATCGGAATGGCGCAAGTGTCGATGGCCTTGTGTACCGTGAGCTGAGGGAGGCACGGGATGGTGAGTGCTTGGTACCGCGGCGGAGTGGATGCGTCGCGGTCTCTGCGAGATGGGCGCCGATGTGAGCGCCCACCCATCGCAGCCATTGGTATTTGCTCTAGCTCTTCAAGCGAATTCGCTCTTTCTCAGCCACATTGGATATGGCAACTCACACCTTGGTTTTCGGCACACTGGTAATCGTCCTCGTTAGGCCAAGTCCGCACTACCCGATAGGAGTTGCAGATGTCGGACATCCTTGGACGAGGTGTACCAAGTTCCATAGAAGGCTACGGCCGCGCCAAGCCCTTCGCCGGAGCATTGCAAGTGGTTGGCCCTATATCGCGAGCCGCTACCGTGGTTCGTTGCGCCTCGCCTGGAGTTCCAAAGACCCTACCAAGTGTTAGGGCGGCTCTCGACGCATGTGAGCTTCGCGATGGCGCGACCATCTCCTTCCATCATCATCTTCGCAACGGCGATCGTGTCCTTAACTTGGTGCTTTCGGAAATTGCGGCAAAGGGTCTAAAAGACATCACGGTGGCGGCAAGCGCGCTGTTTCCCGTTCACGCTCCTCTTGTGGACCACATCCAACGCGAAGTCGTCAGTGGACTGGCCGCAAGTACCATCTATGGCCCACTTGCCGATGCAGTCTCGAGGGGTCAGCTGGCTAAGCCCGTACTGATGTCCACGCATGGGGGGCGCGCGCGCTGCATCGAGTCCGGTGCACTTCACATTGACGTAGCGTTCGTTGCTGCGCCAACGGCCGACGAATACGGGAATCTCAACGGTGTCAACGGCAGGGCCGCTTGCGGCCCGCTCGGCTATGCTGCTCCTGACGTTCAATATGCGGATAGAGTCGTTGCGATTACGGACAATCTGGTCCCGTACCCCGCGACGCCGATAGAAATTTCGCAAGACTGCGTCGACTTCATTGTCGCCGTCGACTCGATCGGCGATCCCGAGCAGATTGTGTCCGGAACTACCCGTCTGACAAGCGATCCTCTTGGTTTGCAGATTGCGGAGATGGCAGCCAGGATAATCGAGGCATCGGGATTGCTGAACGAGGGATTCTCTTTCCAGACCGGTGCCGGCGGAGTGTCGTTGGCCGCCGCGACTTATCTTCGAGACATCATGATCCGTCGCAAGGTGCAAGGCAGCTTCGCCTCCGGAGGCATTACCGGCGGGATCGTCCAAATGTTCGATGTGGGCCTGTTTCGTGCGTTGCTCGATGTTCAGGCCTTCGATCTCGAAGCCGTGGCATCCTACCGCCGCAGCCCGGCTCATCACGGCATGTCGGCTTCAATGTATGCCAACCCACACAACCGCGGATGTGTCGTGAACCAGCTGGACGCTGTCATCCTTGGCGCTGCTGAAATCGATGTAGCCTTCAACGTCAACGTAACAACGGGAAATGGAGGAATGATCCTCGGAGGATCCGGCGGACATGCGGATACCGCTGCCGGATCCAAGCTCACATTGATAACCACGCAACTAACCGCCGGGCGCGTCCCGAAGATAGTGGATCGCGTCAAAACGTTGACGACTCCGGGAGAGTCGGTCGACGCCGTCGTCACGGAAGCTGGTGTCGCGGTCAATCCGCGGCGCACCGACCTGCTCGATCGGCTGAAATGCGCGAATGTGCCTCTGGTCTCGATCGAATGCTTGAGGGACGCGGCAGCGCGCAAGGCGGGCCCACCAAACGCGGTTGCCGTCGAGGACAATAGGATCGTCGCTGTTGTCGAGTACAGGGATGGTACCGTCATCGACGTCGTAAGAGCCGTGCCGAAGGTGTCAACTGCGAAAACCTGGAGAGAGGATGAAAGTCCCGACCGTGGTTAGGCCGGATCCCCAACTGAGCAATCTCCGTCAGCATTTGAGCCTCCTCGAGGAAAAGACCAATTATGACCGCCCCCATTGCCGAGGAAGACATCATTCACAGCGTCGCGGACGCTCTTCAGTATATTTCTTACTACCATCCGCCAGACTACATTCGACACCTGACTACGCCTATGAAGCCGAGAGAAGCCCGTCGGCCAAGGACGCGATCGCTCAGATTCTCGTGAATTCGAGGATGTCCGACGCTCGGCAAGCGGCCCCTCTGCCAAGATACGGGGCTCGTCAGTGCGTTCGTCAAAGTCGGTATGAACGCGCGATTTGCGACGGCTCGAAGCCTTTCCGAGTTGATCGACGAAGGCGTGAGACTTGCCTACACGGATCAGAACAATCCGCTGCGAGCGTCCATGGTGTTCGATCCACTATTCGCGCGCAACAACACGCACGATAATTCGCCGGCGGTAGTTCATGCTGAACTCGTTCCCGGCGAACACCTCGACATCACACTCTGTGCGAAGGGCGGCGGGTCGGAGAATAAGGCACGGTTCGTCACGCTCAATCCAAGTGATTCCGTCGTGGACTGGATATTGGATACCTGTTCCCCGCTTAGGAGCCGGTTGGTGTCCACCTGGTATCATCGGAGTTGGAATCGGAGGAAGTTGCGAGAAGTCGCTCTTGCTTGCCAAGGAATCCCTGCTTGAGCCCATCGACATGTCCGACCTTCTCCTACCTGGTCCCAGGACACCGGAGGAGGAGATGCGCGTGAAACTCTATGAGGGAATCAATGCCCTCGAATCGGCGCACAGGGTTTGGGAGGCCTAACGACGGTTGTCGATGTAAAAATTAAGACATTCCCCTCTCATGCGGCTTCTTTGCCCGTGGGACTTGTGCCGCAGTGCGCCGCCAACCGTCACATTCACTTTTCGCTTCACGGAGGAGGACCGGCAAGGTTTTGACCCTCCCGATCTCGGGGACTGGCCGCAGATCACTCTCGACAGTACCGCGCACGCAGCTCGACGGGTCGACCTCGATATCCTTACTCCCGAAATCCTTGCGCAATGGCGGCCAGGCGAAACCCTGCTCCTGTCCGGCCATTTGCTAACCGGTCGCGACGCCGCCCACGCACGTCTGGTCGACCTCCTGCGCCGCGATGAGCTATTGCCGACCGATTTCCGCAATCGTGTCATTTATTATGTCGGTCCGGTAAATCCGGTCGGAGACCAAATCGTGGGCCCGGCTGGCCCAACGACCGCGACCCGGATGGACAAGTTCACGGAGATCATGCTCGCGCTGACAGGTCTCATCGCAATGATTGGAAAGGGAGAGCGAGGCCCGCTGGCGATCGAAGCCATCAAAGCCATTGTGCGGCCTCGTGGGTCGCCGTCGGAGGTGCTGCTTATCTGGTGGCCAAGGCAATTAGATCGTCGCGTCTCGTCGCATTTGAAGATCTGGGGATGGAGGCCATTTATGAATTCAAAGTCGAAGACATGCCCGTAACTGTTGCCCTCGACGTAGATGGCAATTCGATCCACGAGATTGGCCCGGCGAGGTCGCGTAGATTTCGATCCAAACTGTAGGACGTATTGCAAACGTCTATGGCAACGAGAATGATTTACCAATTGGTCGAGAGCCATTTGGCTGGCATCCTCTCGCTGTTTCTCCCGTGCATCCTCCTGGGTGCCACTGACTTGAGCCCGGCACACCTCCGCCGGGCTTCTTTATTGCCTGTGCGCGCGGCGACCACTTCGACGACCTGGACGTCACATTAACGAGCGCGCGGTAATCGCTTTTAGCACGACAAGCAGGCTAGCGCGGCGATCATACCGCTTTCGACAAATGCGTCTCCAAGGCTTGTCTGCCTAGGCGTTGTGCCTGCAATGCTGGGAACAGCCGAAGGTAATGATGCCGTCGACAGAATGAAGACGATCCGCTCGTCCAACCATCTGGTATCAGTGGCGCTCTGGAGCGTCCCTGGTTCCCAGGGTCAACGTGCTGGCGATCCGAATTACTGGCGTCATCCATTGCTTGCGACCCGGACGCGATCCAGCGAAAATTCGGCTCTTATTCTATTGCCATCGCGATCGAGGCTGGGGACCCCGCCATAGCACTTCGACTCGCCGCGCACCGAATTACCGGGCGCGAGGAGCTTGATGTCGCCACCATCAGTCGCCACGGTAACGTACTTGTTTTGCGGGTGGTCGATTAGATCCTTGAGTTCCGAGAAATGTCCGAAGGCGATGCGCGCTCGTGACAGGCGTGAGACGAACTCCTCAGAATCGAGCTTTAGGATTTGTTCGGCACACCACGTTTCGACCTGATCTCGGTTCTCGATCCGAACCTTATTGCTCTCGAACCCCGGAGCGAGCGCCTGCGCCGGCGCTCCCAAGACATCGGAACACAAAGACTTCCACTCACGCTCATTTTGCACAGATATCAGGACGTCCTTGCCATCTCGGCAAGCAAACTTCCCGTACGGCACGATAGACGGATGCCTTAGCCCAAGTCGCATTGGCGTAAACTGTCCGTACTTGTGCTGCAGAAACGGGACGTTCATCCAATCAGCCATCGCGTGATAGAGGGAGACGTCGATCACACGACCCTTTCCAGACCTCGATCGCCCCAGCAAGCCTTCAAGGATTGCCTGGTAGGCGGTCATGCCGGCCGCGATGTCGCAGACGGAAACGCCAACACGCGCGGGTTCATCACGGATCCCATTGACCGCGCAAAGGCCTGTCTCTGCCTGTATCAAGAGGTCGTAGGCCTTCTGCTCGCTTCTTGGCCCCTCACGGCCGTAGCCGCTGATATTACAAATGACCAGCCGCGGATTGAGCATCAGGAGTTCATCGGCACTGAAACCGAGCGACTCGATCACCCCGGGACCTAGATTTTGAATGAAGACGTCGGCCTGTCTCAACATGTTCTTGAGAAGCGCCTTTTCTTCGGTCGCTTTCAAATCCAACGCGATCGATTCCTTTCCGCGATTGAGCCAGACGAAATAGGCGCTCTGGCCATTCACGAGCGCATCATATGTCCGGGCGAAGTCTCCCTCCGGTCGCTCGACCTTGATCACCCTCGCGCCGGCGTCAGCGAGTTTGCCGGACGCATAAGGTGCGGCGACGGCGTGCTCGACGGCAACGACAATGATGTTAGAGAGATCCGTCATTGTACGTCGCCTCCATTGCTGTACCCGAAGACTGTGGCTCAATTGCCTTCTCCGCAACTGCATTGTGCCGATAGGTGCTATTGACTTACCCTATCGAGAACAGTCATTGGTTTTCGCAATAACAGTGGTCACCGATTTGATGTTGCGGTCGCCCAAGCGGATGCTTAACGCTGCCCGAACCTGCGCGGCGGCGCCTTTGGGTGGAACATGACGATGAGCGACCCATTTCTTGCCTTGTTCGTGCCCGCTACGAGGCCTGACCGCTTCTCTAAGGCGGCTTCTTCCGGCGCCGACGCGATCGTTATTGATCTTGAAGATGCAGTTGCGGCACATGATCGTGCCGCTGCCCGGAGAGCGCTCCGCGCCGTTCTTCCAACGCAGAAATTTCCCGGCGAGGTCATCATTCGTATGAACGGACCTCGAACGGCGGATCACGATGATGATGTCCGTCTCCTTGAGGATCTGCCAAGCTCGATCGGCGTCATGCTCGCCAAAACGGAGCAATCCGAGGACGTCTCGCGCCTTGCGGACCTGCTTCCGGGTCGCGCCACGGTGGGTCTGATTGAGACGGCTACTGGCATCGCCAATGCGCGCCTTCTCGCACCTCTGTGCACGAGATTGGCGTTCGGATCGATCGACTACGCGAATTCGATTGGAGCTGCCCATTCGGCGCGCGCCCTGCTGGCGGCGCGGTCGGAAGTCGTCTTCGCCTCGGCGCTTTCCCGTGGGGCCGGGCCGCTGGATGGGGTGACAGCTTCGATAGGAGATGAGTCAGTAATCGAGGCCGATGCGTCCGCGGCGCGAGAGCTCGGCTTTCGGGGCAAATTGCTGATCCACCCGAAGCAGGTCGTGCCGGCGCTACGCGGCATGGCCCCTCCATCAGCAGATCTCGAGCATGCCCGCGCGGTTCTCACGCCAAGCCACGGTGGCGCTCACGGGATCGACGGGAAGATGGTGGATGCACCGGTTGTCGAGGCAGCAAGACGCATTGCTGAGGACTACGACAGAATACATCGCCGGATCGACGCTATTGCGCGCAGATCTGCCTCGCCATCGTAGTTCATCCGCGAGCCAGCGCATTCGGGACCGCCAGCGAACTAGAAACATCGGCAGCGGTTGCGGCGAGTTTCGCGTCCACAGAGGAGGAGATATGAAGAAACAGATCGGTATTATCGGAATCGGCTTGATGGGGCACGGCATTGCCAAGAACATCCTCCTCCGAGGATGGAAGGTCAGTTATCTAAGACACGCGGGCAATCAACCCACGGACGATCTCGATGCAAAGGGCGCGGTGGGCTGGCCTTCAGCTTCAGACCTCGCGCGAGCATCCGACGTTCTCATCCTGTGCGTTACGGGCACTCCTCAAGTTGAGGATGTCCTGACTGGGAGCGGCGCCGTACTTGATGCCCTCGGCCCCGGTACGACTCTTATCGACTGCTCGACAGCAATTCCGAGCTCGACGACGAGATTAGCGGAATTGGTCTCCGCAAAAGGCTGCAACTTTGTGGACGCTCCAATGACGCGCACTCCGAAAGAGGCCGAAGAGGGCCGGCTCAACCTCCTGGTTGGCGGGGACGCCGCCGTGGTCGAGTCCTTGCAGCCTCTACTTTCGTCATTCGCGGAAAACATCTTTTACGCCGGCGGCGTCGGGTCAGGGCACCAGCTCAAGCTGCTTCACAATTTTGTATCGCTCGGCACCGTCACATTGATCACGGAAGCCGTGGCCTGCGCCGCCAAAGGAGGCGTATCAATGGCCGCTCTTGTGGACTGCCTGAGCCGCGGTGGCGGCGCCGGCGTCGCGCTCGATCGGCTCATTCCTTACATTCAAAAGGAACAGACCGAACAGCTTCGCTTCACAGTGGCAAATGCTTGCAAGGATTTCTCCTACTACAATCAGATGGCTGATGAACTCGGCGCTTCCCATCTAATCGCCGCTGGTATCTATCACACCCTCGATGGCTTGGTTCGCTGTGGCGAAGGAAACGCATACATGCCCCAGCAAGCCAAATTGCTTCAGAAGCATGTCATAAGGTGATCGATACCGACCCGTTCAACACCTCGCCTGAAAGAAGGGACTTGTCCATCCAGGTCCCTTCTTCGCCGCAAAACTCCAGCATCCTCACAGCGCCTTTTCCAATTCTGGCAAGGCCTCGAATAGATCGGCAACCAGGCCGAAGTCCGCCACCTGAAATATGGGTGCATCCTGATCATTGTTGATCGCTGCGATAATCTTAGAGTCCTTCATGCCAGCGAGGTGCTGAATGGCGCCGGAAATGCCGACCGCAATGTAGAGTTCGGGGGCCACCACTTTGCCGGTTTGACCGACCTGATAGTCATTCGACACGAAACCCGCATCGACGGCCGCACGGGACGCGCCCACGCCGGCGTTCAACTTCCGCGCCACCGCTTCGAGCAATTTGAAGTTTTCGCCGGACTGCATGCCCCGTCCGCCCGAAATGACAACCTTGGCCGAAGTGAGTTCAGGCAGGTCCGATCGAGAGATGGTTTCGCCCACGTAGGAGGATAGGCCCGGATCAGAAACGGCGTCTCTACGCTCGACGACGGCGTTCCCGGTCTCGCTAGCCGGCGGAAACGAGGCGATACGCACCGTGATCACCTTCTTCGGGTCGGTCGCTTGGACCGTCTGGACGGCGTTGCCCGCATAAATCAGTCGGACAAATATGTCGGCAGCCTTCACGTCCGACACCTCAGACACCTGCATGACATCGAGCATCGCGGCCACTCGCGGCATGTAGTTCTTGCCGTTGTTGGTGGCCGGCGCGACGATGTGATCGTAATCGGCCGCGAGCGCGACTATATTCGCCGCCATTGGCTCAGCCAGCGGACGCTCGAGCTCCGCAGCGTCGATATGCAGAATCCTCGTTACGCCGGTCAACTTTGCCGCGTGCTCCGCAGCTGCCACGGCCCGGTAGCCCGCCACGAGTACGTGAATATCGCCACCTACCTTGGCGGCAGCGGACAGTGCCTTGTGAGTCGCTTCTTTTAGCGACGCGTTGTCATGTTCCGCGATGAGTAGAACGGTCATCGGATCGCACCCGTTTCCTTGAGCTTTGCTGCGAGCTCGCTCACCGAGGCCACCTTCACGCCTGCCTGCCGTTTTAACGGCTCCTCCGTCTTCACCATTTTGAGGCGCGGTTTAACATCAACCCCGTAGTCTGCTGGAGTCAGTTCGGCGCAAGGCTTCTTCTTTGCCTTCATGATATTGGGCAGCGATGCATAGCGCGGCTCGTTGAGCCGGAGATCCGTCGTAAGGATAGCCGGCATCCTAAGCCTGACGGTCTGCAGGCCGCCATCCGCCTCGCGCACGACGGTCAACGTCGAATCCTCTATGTCGATCTTCGAGGCGAACGTACCTTGTGGCCAGCCCAGCAACGCGGCGAGCATTTGGCCCGTTTGATTGCAGTCATCGTCAATGGCTTGCTTACCCAAAATCACGATGTCAGGCTTTTCGGTCGTAGCGACTTCCTTGAGCACCTTGGCGACGCCAAGCGGCTCCACATAGTCCTCGTGCTTGACCAGAATGGCCCGGTCGGCTCCCATGGCCAGCGCCGTGCGTAGCGTCTCCTGGGCCTGGGCAGGGCCGATCGAAACAACCACCACTTCAGTGGCCTTTCCGGCTTCCTTGAGGCGCACCGCCTCCTCCACGCCGATCTCATCGAAGGGGTTCATCGACATCTTCGCGTTGCCGATATCCACGCCCGAGCCGTCGGGCTTAACACGGATTGCGACATTGAAATCGACCACGCGCTTCACCGCGACGAGAATCTTCATCGGTCGAATTCTCCGATCTTCTTTGACAGTTTGAACTGAGGCGTGTGCCGAAACGACTTTTCGTCGCCTGTGCCCGATGCACTTGGCGACAGGACTTTGGCGACAGGACCGGATTGCAGTAACTGACACGCCAGCCGCACGTGGACGACGCCTGCCCCTTCACAGTCCGGAGCGACTTGACCTAGACCTTAACGTAGCAAGGCCCCCGGGCAATGATGGGCTCGACCGTCTCCATGATCTCGTCGTAGTCGGGATTCATGGGAAGCGCCTGGAAGCCGGTGAATCCGAGATTCTTGGATACCTCTTCCCCCGAAAAATACGCGCCCGCGACGAACCGACCGACGACATCCATCTCCTCAACCGGAATCGCATTGACGAACGCGAGCGGATCGCGAGGCTTCTCCGCAGGCAGCCTGGAGACGATCTCGTAGAACCGTGGTGCGAGATCCGGACGTGCTTTCAGTGCGCGCGGGAGCAGCGTCTCCAGAACGCCGACGGCCCTTGCGGAGGGCATACCCAATTCACGGTCCCCCGGGATCATGGCATCGCATAGCCAGCCCAGCTGAGCGCGGATCTCTTCGTACGTAGTGGACATAAAAGGTGCTCCTCAGGCGACTTTCGATGAGACTTTCTGATCGCGACGACTGTTCACGATCGCTTCGGCATTGCGCAGGGCGAGTGCGGCCACCGTTCCGGTTGGATTTACCGGCCCCGATGTCGGCATCACGCTGCCATCCATCACGAACAGATTCGGGACATCGTGGGCACGTCCGAATCCATCGACCACCGATGTGGCGGGGTCCGCCCCCATGCGAACCGACCCAAGAATGTGCCAGCCTGTTTCACGCGAGTCCGGCGCGATAACGGTCTCGTACGCCCCCGCCTCGCGCATCGAAATCGCGGCGTGCTCCTCGTGCCATTTGACCAATTTTCGGGAATTGTCGTCACACCGGTAGATGACCTTCGGCGCCGGAATTCCGTCCGCGTCCTTCAACGTCGGATCAATCACGACCCTGTTTTCGGGATTCGGCAGATCTTCGCCGATAATCGACCACATCGCGGAGCGACCGAACCGCTTGTGAATGGTCTTGTGGAACTCTGCGCCCCAGCCCGCGCGCTTACCCCACGGCCAGACGCCGATCGTCCCGAGCGGTCCGCCCGTACCCATGAGCTGCCACTTTGCGCCGCGTACGAACCCGACGCCGGGTTGCGTCTCTGTGAATTGCTGCGAATAGGCTCTCTGTCCAGTCGGCCCCTGCCAACTGTCGAAGTGATCATCGAACAGGCCCATCACCATGCCGTGGGGATGCATCATCAAGTGGCGTCCAACCATATCGGAGCTGTTGGCGAGACCCTTGGGGAACTTCGCACTAAGCGAGTTCAACAGGATCCGCGGGCTGCCGATACCGTTGGCGCTGATAATGACGATCCGTCCCGCCTGAAAATGCGTCTTGCCGGTCTCACGATCAACATAGGTGACGCCGGTCGCGAGACCCGATGCGTCAGTTTCGACCCGTGACACGCGCGCCCGCTGCACAAGTTTCACACCGAGCTTGATGTTCGTGGGCCAATGCGTCCGGTCGACGGACCCCTTCGCTCCGTCGAAACAGGCCGGAGCCATGCATGCACCCCGCCGCACGCACGGGTTCATGCCGTTGTGCTTCACCGTGGCAATGGCGTTGGTGCCAGGCCAAATATGCCACCCCAGACGCTTGTGAGCTGCGAACAGTTTCTTGTCGATCACGCCCATCGGCATGGGCGGGAGCGGTGGATCGAACGGCGGATAGGATGGATCTCCCCCCACTCCCGACACGGACATTTGCTCCTCCGCCCGCGTGTAGTACGGAGCCAGGTCATCATAGGTCAGCGGCCAGTCCGCACCGACCCCATCCAAGGTCTTGACGCGAAAATTGCTCGGCTGAAAGCGATGCCACGCCGCGGCGTAGATCACTGAGCTTCCTCCCACGCCATTCCACATGAACGGGGCAACGTCGGACTCCTCGTCATTGATCGGATAGTCGGCCGCATTCATACGCCTGTTCGGGTACCAGCTGAACACCTGGTCTCTTTTGAGCTCGAACGTCGGCTCGTCGAAATTGATCGACGTGTAGTTCGGGTACTCGCCCTGCTCGAGGCAAACGACGGATAATCCAGCCTCCGCCAGCCGGCGAGCCGCGATCGCTCCACTCGGCCCGGAGCCTACGATAACGGCGTCCACAATGTCCTTCGTGCCTGTATTCACGGCATCCTCCTCGTTCCAAATCAACACTTACGCGTCGATGGCTTTTTCAAACGGTTGTCCTGATAGCGGTGTGCCCGCAAGTTCTTTTCATCGGGCCCTGCGCGTACTC
Organism: Bradyrhizobium sp. CCBAU 65884; assembly: GCF_028128835.1. Classification (NCBI taxonomy): domain Bacteria; kingdom Pseudomonadati; phylum Pseudomonadota; class Alphaproteobacteria; order Hyphomicrobiales; family Nitrobacteraceae; genus Bradyrhizobium; species Bradyrhizobium sp. CCBAU 65884. The sequence goes on from NZ_LBJU01000119.1 coordinate 104,499, forward strand.
GCCCCCGATTTCCGTGCAGAACCTCCCATGGGTGACTCAACGCGATCCCGCAATACGCTTTTGGAGGGCGTCCAACAGGACCGCGGCAAGAATGATCGAGCCGGTCGCGAAGTCCTGCCAGAAGATGTCGATGCGAGCGAGATTGAGGAAGTTCCTGATCAGTGCGATGACCACGACGCCGATGATCACTCGCAGGATATTGCCCTGCCCGCCACTGAGGCTGACACCTCCGATAACAACGCCGGCAATCACTTCGAATTCCAATCCGCGGGCCGTGTCAGCTTGGATCGATCCGATACGCGCCAGCAGGACCATCCCGGCGAAGGAGGCGCAAAGACCACAAATCATCAGACAAATGATCTTGATGCGATCCACATCGATTCCGGACAGCGCAGCCACATTTCGATTCGCACCAATGGCATAAACCTTCTTTCCGAAAGCCGTGTGGTTGAGGAGGACGTAACCCGCCAGAATCGTCAGGATTGCGATGATGAAGGGCATCGGAATGCCAAGGGGTCGCCCCAGGCCGATGATCCTGAATGCCTCAGGCACATTGGAGACCACCTGTCCTTGGGTTGTCACGAACGCCAGGCTTCGGGCGATCATCATCGTTCCGAGCGTGGTTATGAACGACGGGATGCCAAACTTTGTCACGACAACGCCGGCGAAAAGGCCGAATAACGGACCCACCACGAGCGCAAGCGCAAACGTTGCCACGATTCCGATCTCGGGCATCAGCTTGCCGGCAATGGATGCCGTCAGCGCCAGGACGGCACCCACGCTGATGTCGAACTCGCCGTTTATCATCACAATGGTCATGCCTGCAGCCACGATTAGCGCTGCCGACATCTGAGCCATCAGGTTCTGAATGTTTATGACGGACGCGAATCGCGGTGAAACGATCGACATCACCACGACCAGAACGAGCAGGACAGCCACGGACTGGATGAGACCGTAAGAGCGTCGAATGCTCTCCTGCAAATTCGAGCGCCCAGCCTCTAGCGTGTATGTGCTCATGCCGCTTTCCTCCCACTGACCGAAGTTTCGAAGATTCGATTATGCTCCAGCTGCGCGCCGGCAAACTCTCCAACGATGGAGCCGCGGAACATCACGATAGCCCGATCACAGAGCTTCTCGATGTCCGGCATCTCGGTGCTGATTATGATGACGCCGACACCTTCGGAGGCAATGCGTTCGATTATCTTTCTGATCTCGTCCTTGGAGCCGACGTCGATACCGACGGTCGGATCATCCAGAATGAAAATTTGTGGGCGCGTCTCTAGCCACTTCGCAATCAGCACCTTCTGCTGGTTTCCGCCACTTAGCGTCCTGATCGGAACATGCGCGCTCGGCGCCTTGACGTTGAGCTCACGGACGCACCGTGCTCCCATTGCATCGATCTTGCTCCTCGACAGCAACCCCAGTGCATTGCGCAACTTGCCGATGATGGGAAGTCCAACATTCTCCGCGATGGTGAAATCGGGCAGAATCCCCTCGCGCAGCCGGTCACCGGTCAGCAGGGCCACCCCTTCCTTGATGGCCTTGCCAGGATCCCAACGGCTCTTTACATCACCGCGGATCGCGATCGTTCCCTTGGACGGCTGATATCCCTCGACTCCGAACAAGGTCTTTGCGAGCTCCGTGAGGCCGGAGCCCGTCAAGCCGGTGAACCCCAGGATTTCCCCACGATGGAGATCGAAAGAAACATCGTGAAGCATCCCCGATACGCTCAGCTCGCGGACCGAAAGAAGCACGTCATTGCTCGCGACCGCACCTCGCTTGCTCCTTGCGTCGACTTCGACCAGCTTACGTCCGAGCATGTGCTGGACAACCTCGGTAATGGAGGTCGACTCCTTCTGCAGATTGGCAATGGTCTGACCGTCGCGAAGTATCGTAATCGTGTCGCAAATCCGAAATACCTCGGACAGATAATGGGAAACGAAGACGATCGCGACACCTCTGCGAGATAGCTCAGCAATGAGCTTGAGAACGACATCGACCTCGGTTGCGGTCAGCGAGGACGTCGGCTCATCCATCAGCAGGATCGTTGGCTTCCAAGTCATCGCCTTGATGATTTGCACCATCTTCTTCAGGTCGTTCGGCAGACGACTTACCTGCTGACTGGCGTCGACTTCGATTCCGTAGTGGTCGAGAAGCTCCTGTGCTTTGGCGTTAAGGCTGCCAGCCGTAAGAACACCGAGACGACCCGTCGGCTCATTGTTCAGGAAAATGTTCTCCGCAACGGTCATTCCTTCCACAAGATTGATGTCCTGGTGGATGGTCACAATGCCGCGCTTGAGGGCGTCGATCGCATTATGTGGGCTGTAATCCTTCCCGAGCAACTTGATGCTCTCGGCAGAATCTGCCTGGTACACGCCGGCCAGAATCTTGAGAAGGGTGCTCTTGCCTGCTCCGTTCTCCCCGACGAGTCCGACCACTTGCCCCTTTTCCAGCGTGAAGCTCGCGCTTCGAAGAGCCTTGATGCTGCCGAAGGTTTTCTTGACGTCCTTGCAGACGAGTGCCAAGTCACCCATTGTTTCCCCCGTCCGGAGTGTCCGGTCTTCGCCGGACACTCCACGATCTGTTTGTGCTTCAATTGACCTTGGCGTCGAGGACCTGCGGTTCATTGACGAACTCGGCAGCGTTGGCCTTGGTCATCAGTTTCGGCGGCAACTCGACCAGCTTCTCAGTTTTTCCGCCGGTCAGGGCGGACAGCATCGAGTTCATGCCGACATAGCCCATCTCGAAGGGGTTCTGGACGATCGTGCCCGCGATCTTGCCTTCCTTGACGAGGCGGTAGGCAGTGGGATCGGTATCGAAGTTGACAAGCTTCACGTCGAGGCGCTTCGCTGCCTCAAGCGTTGCCTCAGCACCGATCGTCGGTGCGTGGTTCTGGAAAAAGACACCGGCGATGTCCGGGATCTCGGTCAGCGTATCTTCCATAGTGCGCCGGCCGTCCTCGAGGGAGAGCTTCATCACCTTGCGCGGGAGAACGGTTAAGCCGAGCTCCTTGGCGCGCTGCTCGAAGCCGCGGTTGCGATCGATGATGCACTGCACAGCCGGACCATGGTCGAACACGATGACCTTGGCTCCCTTCGGCACCAGCGTGGACATGTGATCCGCCGCCATGCGACCGCCCATTTCGTTCGCCGTCACGACGTAGGTCACCCAGTCGCCCGAGTTCAGGCCGATGTCGGTGACGACAACCGGAATCTTGTTCTTGTTGTAGATATTCTTGACCGGATCGGCGAGAACGACAGAGTCACCCGGGAAGATCAGCAGACCATCGATGTTCTGCGTATAGAGGTCTTCGAGATCGCCGACCTGCTTGGTGGTATCGGTGTCACCACCGTTGGTCACCAAGAGCTCGACCGACACGCCCTTCTTTTCCCATTCGCTCATCGCCTTCCGGGCACCAGCGATCTGTGTGCGAAGGAAGGTGTTCGTGCCCCAGAATTGCGAATATCCGAGCTTGAATTTCTTGTCCGCAGCGATTGCGCTACCGATGAACGGCGATGTCAAGACGGATGCCCCAAGTACGGACGCCCCAAGTAACGTCGAAAACTTCAATACGTCGCGCTTGCTAACAGTCATTCCCACCTCCCTATGCAAAGGAATATTTTTCTCCGAGCCCAACGTCGGCTCGTCCGAGCGGTCTGTTCTGGAAACGGCGGCGCCATACCTCACGGCAATGACGCCAGCTTCCTGTCTCACCGCCGGCACGGTCCGAGCATGGCGATTGGATCCCCCGATCGGCAATTATCCCTACGCTCTGGCACCGATTAGAATTTGATATCGCTGGCACCCACCGCTGGCAGGCGGCCATAGCCAGTACCAATTGCCATCAGAATGAATGCAGCCTAGCTGCCTGCGCACCACCTGGGATTACGTCGCATCCTCACGCTAACCTTTGGGAGGACTAGCTCATGCAGGCAAAAGGGAATGGTATGAAGGATTGCGTCGTACTCGTGACGGGAGCTGCCGGGGGAGTCGGCATCGAAGTCGTGCGTCAACTCGTCGAGAACGATGCTAAGATCATCGCGACGGACATTGCCGATCAGGTCCACGACCTGAATAGGCAATTCTCCGGCGCCCGGATCACCACGGTCACCGGCGACGTCTCGAAGAACGTCGATGTCGAGAAGATTTTCAGTGCTGGCGAGAACAAGTTTGGCGCTGTTCAAGCCCTCATCAGCAATGCCGGCTACATGATTGCCAAGGCGCTGCACGAAACCAGCGAGCAAGACTGGGATGCTGTCCTCGCGGGAAACGCGAAATCCTTTTTCCTGACTGCGAAGCGCGCTCTTCCAAACATGATCGCCGCCAAGAAGGGATCGATTACGGCGACCGGCTCCATCTCCAGCGTCGTCGGACTACCCTCTCAGGCCGCTTACTGCGCTTCGAAAGGTGCCGTTCTGCAGCTCGTCCGGCAACTAGCCGTTGAGTATGCCGGGTCGGGCGTCCGCGTCAACGCCGTCGGTCCGGGCGCGATCAATACGCCGTTCCTCACGCGTTATCTGAATGGCCTTCCCGACCCGAAGGCTGGTGCGGATGCCGTGAAAGCCGCGCATCCGATGAAGCGTTGGGCCGAACCTGACGAAGTCGCAAAAGCCTTGGTTTTCCTGGCAAGTGACGACGCCGCCTTTATCACCGGCCACATTCTCATGGTCGATGGCGGATACGTTGCGGGCTGACCCATAGTTAGAACCGTTCCGATCGGAGAAACGTCATGTCCGTCAGCGCCATTATCGACCCCCATCATCACCTTTGGGACCTCGAAAACTATTCCTATCCCTGGCTTTGCCAAACCGGCGAACCGGTGGCTCCCATCGCAGGTAGCCTCCGGTCAATCATGAAATCCTACTCACTCGCGGACTATCGCGAGGATTCCAAACGATGGAATATCGTGAAAGACGTGCATCTCGACGCGCTCTCGGCCGACATTCTCGCCGAGACACGTTGGCTTCAGGACATGAAGAACAAGACAGGCTTCCCGACTGCCATCGTTGCGCACGCCGATCTCGAGGCCGACAATGTCGATATCGTTCTTGCAAGCCACGCGGAAAGCAAGGCGGTCCGTGGGATTCGCCAGATCCTCAACTGGCATCAGGATCCTCGCTACACCTTCATCGAACGTTCGGACCTGCTGCGAGACCCTAAGTGGCAGAAGGGCTTTGGCCTGCTGAAGAAGTACGACTTCTCTTTCGACCTTCAGCTCTATCCGCACCAGATGATGGACGCAGCCCGCGTTGCCCGTGACCATGAGGACACGACCATCATCCTGAACCATACCGGAATGCCTCTTCAGCGGGATGCTGAGGGCGTTCAGACCTGGCAAGACGGCATGCGAGCTCTGGCGTCCGTTCCAAGCGTCCATGCCAAGATCTCAGGCCTCGGAATGGTCGACCCTGACTGGACTGTCGCAAGCATCCGGCCGTTCGTCCTCAAGACGATCGACTACTTTGGGGTCGATCGGTGCATGTTCGCAAGCAACTTCCCAGTCGACAAGATCTACGCCAGCTTCGATCGGATCTACGAGGCATTCTTCGAGATCGTGAAGGACTTGTCCGATACCGACAAGAAGAAGATTTTTCACGATAACGCCCTGCGCGTCTATCGGCTTTGACATCGGGTCCGCGAGCATCGGCGCACTGCCGCAAAACTAGGTATCTACATTGTTGTGCTAGTCCGTGGGACGGACACAATAGGAGCAAGCCCATCCCCTTTGCGGGGGTGGGCAGCCTCAGCTAGGAATCTGATGAGCCTACCCTAAGTGCTCGCTCAGCCGATCGGTGCCGAACCGAATTCCTCGCGCCTCGTGACGAGACTCGATTCGCTCATCCGGGCCCCTTACCACGGCGGCTGCCGTGAGTTGGTCAACGAACAGGAAGAACGCATTCCGACTATGCGGCAGTCGTCGTTGCGGCAGCGCACTCGACAAGGATCCGCACGAGCTCGTCGCGGTGATGGTTGGCCGGGGCGTCCTGCCGGACACAAATCCGCAAGTTTCGCTCCGCCCAAGGCTCAGCCAGAGGCAACATCACCAGTCGCTTCTCGTCTTTCTCAACAGCCGAGCGAGGCACAACGCTAATGCCGGCCCCTGACGCTACAAGATGAGCAACGGCCCGGTAGCCGGGAACCTGCACTCGGATATCGAGCGTCCCGCCAAGAGCTGCAGCATGGCCCAGTAAGAAGGTGTTGATCGCTGCACCTCGCTGCAGGTTAATGAATGGCTCGCGAAGACATTCCTCGAAACGAACGGGCCGATTTTTGTTGATCGGGCTGCTCAGCGGCACCAGAACCACCAGCTCGTCATCACGGTACGGAAAGAAGGCCAGTTCCTTATGGTTGGCCTGAAGCGCAACGATCCCGACATCGGCGCGCCGGTCCGCGACGGCGGCCAGTATGTCGTGACTGTTCTTCTCTTCGAGTGCGATACGGACGGATGGATGATGCTTGAAGAAGATTGCAAGATCATCTGGAAGAAACGAATTAACTGCGTTGGTATTCGCAAATAGTGTGATCCTCCCGCGCATCCCCGCTGAGAATGGCAGCATATCGGCGTGCATCTGCTCAAGCAGATCAAACGATTTGCGGGCATAGTTAGCCAGAACTGTACCGGCAGGCGTGGGGCTGACACCCTCGCGATTTCGTTCAAGAAGCGGAGTACCGAGAGTGTCTTCGAGCTGTTTGATGCGTTGGCTGACGGAGGATGGCGCCAGGTTACACCGCTGGGCACCTCGCGATAGGTTTCCCTCGTCCAGAACCGCGAGAAACACTCTCAGATCGACCAGATCGTAACGCATCTTTCCTCGTGAGTTTGTGCTCGCGTTCGGCTCTGACGAACGCTTCATTCGGAACATACCGCTTCCGGTTCGACTGGAAAATGGCCTAGCTTCAATTTCAACCTAGAAGAATTTCCAATAACAGTCAGCTGCCAACTACCGTACCGGCTTCGGACAAGGCGCCTATGGTTGGCTCAAAAATCAGCATCGGGAGGTTAACGACGTGAGGGCGCAATACGCGAAACGTATAGGTTTTCTCACAAAGCGCGAAGACATGACGAAAGAACAATTCGTCCAGCATTGGCGAACTGTTCATGCGGAGCTGTGCAAGAAGATCCCGGGGCTCAAGCGATACGTCATCAATTTCATTGATCGCGATGTCTATCCTAATGCCGGCTATGACGGCTTTTCGGAGCTCTGGTTCGAAAGCAAGGAGGCCCATGACGCGTCCCTTTCGAGCCCCGAAGGCAAGACATTGTTGGCCGATCTTCCCAACTTCACCTCTACGATATGCGGAGTCGTCGCCTACGAGGAACGCTTCATCTGGCCGGCCGACGATGGGCTAGGCAGTGAAGCGCGGTTGAACTCGGGCCGTTAATTCAGAGGGTGGCGCAATGGACGAGCGCCAACTTAAGTGCTTCCTGGTTATCTCAGAGTCGGGTTCGGTGACCGGAGCCGCCGAACGCTTGGATATTGCCCAACCGTCGTTGAGCCAGATGCTTCTCCGGCTCGAGGAGGAATTGGGCTCGAAGCTCTTTCAGCGAACGTCACGCGGGGTCGTGCTCACCGAAGCCGGACAAGTCTTCCGCGAGCACGCGCGCAACATCATTTCGGACATCGAGCGCGCTCGGGATGAGATCAAGGCGGAGGATAGCTATGTCCGATCGGAGGTCACGATTGGCTTGCCGAGCTCTTTTGCCACATTGATCGGCGCGCCCCTCATTGCTGCGGCTGCACAGGAGACACCGCGCGTGCAGCTGAGACTAATCGAGGCGATGTCAGGACATATCCGCGAGTGGCTGACCAAGGGCGACCTTGACGTTGGCGTTCTCTACGGGATTCAGGACAGCCGGCATCTGTTGCTGGAACAAATCGCTGTCGAAGAGCTTTTTCTGGTCGGTCCTCCGAACGCCTTTAAGCACTGCGACCGTCACGGTTTTGCTGATGACGCCGTCGATCTCAGTGCAGTCGACAGCTTCCCCCTCATTGTGCCGACGGGGCAACACGGCCTTCGGCGCTTCGTCGACGAGCGCGCACGCTCCTCCCAGCTGAAGCTCAACATCCAACACGAGATAAACTCCCTCACCGTCATCAAGCACTTGGTTCAGAGCGGCCATGGCTATACCCTGCTCGCGCATGCGGCCATCTCCGAAGAATTGAAGCGAGGCGATTTGTCCGCAGCCCGGATCGTGAAACCCGTCTTCCGACGCGGGATATTCCTCGCGCGCAATCCATCCCAATTCGTGACGCGCGCGTCAGTCAAGGCTACCGAGACGCTGACAAACATCGCATGGGATCTCATCGGCCGGGGCGATTGGCTTGCCACGCGCCTCAAGCGTTCCAGGATGAGCGGTCCGGACGACAACTTCATGAGATCGTCTACGACACTCGTTCAGGTGAACAAAGAATTCTCGCTAGAGCAAGCTGCGAGGTAGTTGTGAACGCGACGCCTTGGATACGCGCCGATGTACGGATTCGAACGCGAGCCAGTGCGAAGGCTAATCACAGCCAGGAGTAGCGGCGACGTCATCGTCCAGTCCATACGTGGCGTTACTTTTCGCACGCGTGACGTAGATGGGGCGTTCGCCGACGGGCCGATAGGCTCTCGCTTTCCTCTCGATGGCTCGGGCGAGTGGCTCGCGCGGGCCATCTTGTCCGGGGCCGATAACTGACGATTTCGGACCGATTACCGTCCGACGCAATCAAATGTGGACGCGCCATGCGATCGCGCCCCATAGGGCAACATAATAGCAGGTAGATCGTAGACGCCATTGAGACCCCTCTCCCGCCCGTGCTTCTAGATCGACGGCGGCAACAGACAGGAGTCGACATCATGTCGAAGCACTTCATTGGTGGCAAATGGGTCAGGGCATCCAATGGCGAGACGACCGATATGATCGATCCCAGCACGGGGAAGGCCTACGGCAAAATCGCCGCCGGCACCCGCGAGGACGTCGATCTGGCCGTCAAGGCGGCCCGCAGCGCGTTCGAAACCGGTGCTTGGGGCAAGTTGACCGCCGCGGAACGGGGCCGCATTTTGATCGCAATTTCCCAGCGCATCCTCGAGAAGAAGGAGGAGCTTGCAGCCATCGAAGCGCGGGACACCGGCAAACCCATGACGGTGGCGCGGAACGATATCAACGCGGTCGCACGGTACTTCGAGTACTATGGTGGCGCAACCGACAAGGTCTATGGACACACGATTCCATACCTCAACGATCATTTCGTCGCAGTCGTGCGCGAGCCAAAGGGTGTGACGGGGCACATCCTTCCCTGGAACTATCCCGCCCAGATGTTCGGTCGGACACTTGCTCCTTCGCTGGCGGTTGGCAACGCAACGGTCCTCAAGCCAGCTGAGGCTGCATCGGCCTCCATTCTGCGCCTTGCCGAACTCGCGACGGAAGCCGGCCTTCCTGAGGGCGCAATCAACATCGTGACTGGATTTGGAAGCAAAGTGGGCGCAGCGCTTGCGACGCATCCCGGTGTGAACTTTGTCTCGTTCACCGGCTCACCCGAGGTCGGTCAGCAGATTCAGAAACTAGCCGCCGACAACTTCATCAATTGTACTCTCGAGCTGGGCGGCAAGTCGCCTCAGCTTGTGTTCGAAGACGCAGATTTCGAAGCGGCTACCCAGACTATCTGCGCCGCCATCATCCAGAATAGTGGTCAAACCTGCTCGGCTGGAAGCCGTGTCCTTGTTCAAAGGCGCATCTTCGACGACTTCATCGCGACACTTAGCAAACGATTCAAGGCCGTGCGGGTCGGTAGCCCAGAGATGGATCTCGACTGCGGTCCGATTATCACCGCCGGACAAAAGAAGACCGTCCTGGGCTTCATCGGCCGTGCCACCGCCAGCGGAATCCCGCTCCTCGCCGAAGGCCAGATTGCGGAGGGCGTCGACCCGAATGGATTCTTTGTCCGGCCTGCTCTGTTCGGGCCGGTGCCCACGGACCACGAGCTCGCGCAACAGGAGGTGTTCGGACCAGTGCTGGCCGCCATTCCGTTCGACGATGAAGATGATGCCGTACGGATCGCCAACGGGACTGAATTCGGCCTTGTCGCAGCGGTCTGGACCAGGGATGGCGGCCGACAAATGCGTCTCGCGAAGCGGCTGCGCTCCGGTCAGGTGTTCGTGAACTGTTACGGAGCCGGCGCGGGCATCGAGTTGCCCTTCGGAGGCACCGGCAAAAGCGGCCATGGACGGGAAAAGGGTCTTGTGGCCATGGATGACTATTCAAACCTGAAGACCGTGGTGATCAAGCACGCTTGATCACTGAACGGGCGGCGCTGATATCCGATAGTTGGGAACTGCCGCAAACAAATGAGGAGCAATCATGTCGGCGACAATGCGGGCCATACAAGCGCACCAGTTCGCGATCTCGGGCCTCGAGTTGACCGAGGTCCCGATACCAACGCCAGGAAAGGGAGAGGTATTGGTCAGGGTGGGGGCGGCGACTCTGAACTACCGCGACCTGGCCGTACTGGGCGGTGACTATATCAAGGGTCTTCCTCTGCCCTATGTCCCCGCCTCCGACGCGTGCGGCACTGTGGCGGAGATCGGACCGGGCGTCACCCGCTTCAAGAAGGGAAATCGAATTGTCCCGATCTACACTCAGGGCTGGCACGACGGCAAACCTACTCCGGAGCAACGCGCGAAGCGCACCCTCGGTGCGCCGCTGGCCGGCGTTCTTCAGGATTACATCCTCATCCCGGAAGAGGACGCGGTCACGCCTCCGTCGCACCTGACCGACGTGGAAGCCGCCACGCTGCCCATCGCTGGTCTTACAGCGTGGTCGGCTTTGGACCAAGCAAACGTCAAACCCGGAGACGACGTTCTGCTCCAGGGAACCGGCGGTGTTTCGCTTTTCGCACTTCAGTTCGCCAAGCTGTGGGGGGCCAGAGTTACAATTCTGTCGTCATCCGACGAAAAGCTGGCGCGCGCGAAAGCGCTTGGGGCTGACCTTTGCGTGAACTACCGCACCACTCCGGAATGGGATGCCGAAGTAAAGCGGCTCACCGGCCGTGGCGCCGATATCGTGGTCGAGACCATTGGATCATCATTGGGCAGGTCGCTGAGCGCGGTTGCGTTTGGGGGAACGATCAGTGTCGTCGGGTTTGTGGCTGGGTATTCGACGGAATTGAACATCCGACAGTTGATCGGTCCAATGGTGAACGTCAAAGGGATCGCCGTTGGTTCGAGGCGGGGTTTCGTCGACATGAATCGCGCGATCGAGGTAGCTGGCATCAAACCGGTCGTAGATAAGACGTTCGATCTGTCCGAGACAGCAGAAGCCTTCAAGTACATGAAAAGTGGTGCACACTTCGGAAAGATCGCCATCACAATGTAGCTGGCCATAGCATCGGTCGTCAGCCTCTTGCGAGCCATCTGCTGAATAAGGAAAACATCGCGACGGGCACGACGGCGTCAGTTGTCGTGCCCGTTTTCCTTCCCATCCAATACCTTGAGCAAGAGGATGCTTGAACGTGCGCAAGTTCAATAAGATCCTGATCGCCAATCGAAGCGAAATCGCAATTCGCGTCATGCGCGCGGCGACCGAATTAGGCAAGACGACCGTTGCGATCTATGCCTCAGAGGACAAGCTCTCATTGCATCGGTTCAAAGCCGACGAGGCATATCTGATCGGTAAGGGAAAGTCGCCTGTAGGCGCCTATCTATCGATACCCGAGATTATCCGCGTTGCCCGGTTGTCGGGCGCGGACGCGATCCACCCGGGCTATGGACTTCTCTCCGAGAGTCCCGAACTCGTCGAGGCGTGCGAGGCTGCCGGCATCGCCTTCATCGGGCCAACGGCCGCAACGATGCGTCTTCTCGGCGACAAGGCCTCCGCTCGTCGCCTTGCGCTCGAAGCCGGCGTACCCGTTGTTCCGGCAACCGGCGTCCTAGGCGACGATTTCGATGATATCCGCAAGGAGGCATCCGACATCGGATATCCGCTGATGCTGAAGGCGTCCTGGGGCGGCGGTGGTCGGGGAATGCGCACAATCCGCAACCCGGAAGAACTTCAGTCCAAAGTTCTCGAAGGCCGCCGCGAAGCGGAAGCAGCCTTTGGAAACGCCGAGGGATATCTGGAAAGGCTTGTCGAGCGGGCTCGCCATGTGGAAGTTCAGATCCTTGGCGATAGCTATGGCAATATCTTCCATCTGTTCGAACGTGACTGCAGTGTTCAGCGCCGGAACCAAAAGGTGGTTGAACGCGCCCCTGCGCCTTATCTCTCGGCTGAACAACGTTCCGAAGTCTGCGAGCTTGCAAGACGCATATGCCTGCACGTAGGTTATCGATGTGCCGGAACAGTCGAATTTCTAATGGACGTCGATTCCGGGAGATTCTACTTCATTGAGGTCAATCCACGCATCCAGGTCGAACACACGATAACAGAGCAGGTCACCGGCATCGACATTGTACAGGCGCAGATCTTGCTCACGGAAGGCGCGACGCTTGCGGAAGCGACAGGCGTCGCCAGACAGGAGGACGTTCGGCACACCGGATATGCCTTGCAGTGCCGTGTAACCACGGAGGATCCACAGAACAACTTTATTCCCGATTACGGTCGAATCACGGCCTACCGGTCGGCTACGGGAATGGGCATCCGCTTGGACAGCGGTACCGCCTATTCCGGCGCCGTCATCACACGGCATTTCGACTCGTTGCTCGTCAAGGTGATAGCCTGGGCTCCGACGGAAGAACTTGCGACCAACCGGATGGTTCGCGCGCTAGGCGAATTTCGTATCAGGGGTGTCAGCACCAACATCGACTTTCTCGTGAACCTTCTCAATGACGCGCAATTCCGGAGCAACGGGTATACCACTCAGTTCATTGACACCACACCTGGATTGCTAAGGTTCACCAAACGGCGCGACAGAGCGACCAAGCTCCTCACTTATATCGCGGACGTCACGGTCAACGGACATCCCGAGACCAAAGCGCGTCCAAAGCCGACGGTTCGGATATCCGAGCCCAGGCTGCCCCCGCCGAGAAGCGCCATAGCTGTCGGCAGTCGCGACATTCTCGAAAAGCACGGACCTCAGGCCCTGGCGGACTGGCTATCCGCTCAGAAGCAGGTGCTGATTACTGACACGACGATGCGCGACGGGCATCAATCGCTGCTTGCCACCCGAATGCGTTCGATCGACATGCTCCGGATCGCGCCCGCCTATGCCGCAAACCTCCCTCAACTCTTCAGCATCGAATGTTGGGGCGGCGCGACCTTCGATGTGGCCTATCGCTTCCTCCAGGAATGCCCGTGGCAACGGTTGCGCGACCTTCGGGCGGCGATCCCGAATATCCTCACCCAAATGCTCCTGCGTTCGGCCAACGGGGTCGGGTATACCAACTATCCCGACAATGTGGTTCGCAGCTTCGTCTTGCGGGCTGCACAGTCCGGAGTCGACCTCTTCCGCGTGTTCGATTCGTTCAACTGGGTTGAGAACATGCGGGTCGCCATGGACGCTGTGAACGAGGCGAACAAGGTGTGCGAAGGCACGATCTGCTATACGGGCGACCTGCTGGATCCCGCGCGTCCGAAATACGACCTGAAATACTATGTCGACCGGGCGAGAGAGCTGAAGGCGGCAGGTGCCCACATCCTCGGTTTGAAGGATATGGCGGGACTCCTGAAACCCCAACAGGCTCGTATCCTCGTCAAAGCGCTCAAGGAGGACGTGGGACTCCCGATTCACTTCCACACGCACGACACTTCGGGAATTTCAGCGGCGACCGTCCTCGCCGCTTGCGAGGCCGGTGTCGATGCAGTCGATGCCGCCATGGATGCCTTTTCGGGCGGCACCTCGCAACCATGCCTCGGATCGATTGTCGAAGCGCTTCGACGCACTGAGCGTGACACGGGACTGGATACCGAGGCCATCCGCGAAATCTCCGACTATTGGGAACACGTCAGGGCACAGTATACCGGCTTCGAATGTGGTCCAACGGCACCCGCCTCGGAGGTGTTCCTTCACGAAATGCCTGGCGGACAGTTCAGCAACCTGCAAGCGCAGGCTCGCTCGCTCGGCCTGGCAGAGCGGTGGTCCGACATTGCGAAAGCCTATGCGGAAGCCAATATGATTTTCGGCGACATCGTGAAGGTTACCCCGTCGTCTAAGGTCGTCGGCGACATGGCGCTGGTTATGGTCGCCCAAGGGTTGACCCGCGAGCAGGTCGAGGACCCAATCATTGATGTCGCCTTCCCCGACTCGGTGGTGGATATGATGAAGGGAAATATCGGCCAACCGCACGGAGGCTGGCCCGAGGGGATACAACGAAAAGTGCTGAAAGGCAGTGGCGCATTGACGGCACGACCGGGCCTTGGCTTGGCTCCTGTCGATTTCGAAGCAACCCGTAATACACTAACGGCGACGTTAAACGGCTACGTGGTGAACGACGAGGATCTACACAGTTACCTCATGTATCCGAAAGTATTCATCGATTACATCGAGCGCCATCAGGTCTACGGGCCGGTGCGCACGCTTCCAACGCGTACGTTCTTCTATGGTATGCAACTCGGAGAGGAGATCTCGGTCGAGATCGATCCGGGCAAAACACTCGAAATACGTCTGCAGGCTGTCGGCGAGAACTCCGAGGAAGGTGAGGTAAAAGTCTTTTTCGAGCTGAACGGGCAGCCTCGCGTAGTCCGCGTCTCCAATCGTGAACTCAAGAGCAAGATAGCGGTTCGCGCGAAGGCGACCGAAGGAGATCCGAGCCAGGTCGGCGCCCCAATGCCGGGCGTCATCTCGTCTATTGCAGTCTCCGTGGGCCAAGCGGTCAAGCCTGGTGATCTCCTGCTGAGCATCGAGGCGATGAAGATGGAGACCGGATTGCATGCGGACCGGGCGTCAAGAGTGAAGGCCATCCATATCGGCGCGGGCAGCCAAATCGAGGCTAAGGATCTGCTTATCGAGCTGGAGTGACGTCGACGCGCCAGTCCCGCGCCGGAGCGATCCCAGCTCATCAAGCCGACACGTTTCGAGGCCGACTACAACGTCAGGACGATCTTGCCGACCTGCTCGATCGATCCATAAAGTAAGTCCGGCAACGATGAAGTTCTTAGCCCTCTCAAGACGTGCCGGCGCTCGGATGTACGTTGCGACCCACGAAATTAATGGCGTAACGCCTTAGGCCAGACGGTTTTTGGCAGTGCACGGCATGCACGGTCCTCCGATGAAGAAAAAGTTGCTCATCGTCATGCCCTCACGCTTGTTGAGAAAGCTGCCCCTCTTGCGGACTTCGCGTTCATGACCCAACCTTAGTTGTGGGCCCTGCACAATGTGTGTTGTCCGACGCCGGCACGTCAAACCGCAACAAATTGCGCGCTCGGCTATCAGGATGCCCGGAGGTCGCGGATGAAGCTGTCGACGTCCTGGTTAAGCGTTTCGGCTTGCCTTGATAGGCCGCTAGCAGCTGTCAGCACCTTCGTGGCGGCCGCACCTGTCTCCTGGGCCGCTCGACTCACATCCGCGATATTACTGCCGATCTCCGCCGTAACCCGAGCTGCTTGGGTGACGTTGCCTGCAATTTCTCGTGTAGCGGCGCCCTGTTCGGTAACGGCCGATGCAATCGCATGAGCTATCTCATCGATCTTGACGATCGCGCCGCTGATGCTACGGATCGCATCAACCGTCCGGGCGGTAGCTACTTGAGCCGTCGAGATCTGATCAGCGATCTCTTCAGTTGCCTTGTCAGTTTGGGCGGCGAGGGTTTTCACCTCATTGGCGACCACCGCAAAACCCATCCCGGCGTCACCGGCCCTAGCCGACTCGATACTGGCATTAAGCGCCAGCAGGTTGGTCTGCGCGGCGATGTCCTTGATAAGCTTGACAACGCCGCCGATCGACTGCGCGGTGCTGGCAAGACCATCCATGATCTCGCCGGTCCGCGTCGCTTCCACGACGGCATCGCGCGCCATGGTCGAAGAATGCTCGACTTGGCGCCCAATTTCGGCGACTGACGCTGCAAGTTGCTCAGCCGCGCTTGCTACGGTTTGAACGTTTTCCGATGCCTGATCGACAGACGTAGTTACCGCATTACTACGGCGTGAGGTTTGCTCTGCGGTTGTCGCCATGGCTTCCGCCGCCGCTTCCATCTCCGTTGATGCTGCAGCAACGCCCTCGACCACCCCCCTGATGCTACGCTCGAACTCGTCGGCAAGTTTGCTCATGGCCGCACGTTTGCTCGCCTCAGCGCGAGCTTTCTCCGCCTCCTGCTCGCACCTTAGTCGATCGGCTTCGGCCATGCTGTCCCTGAACACCTGAAGGGTCTCAGCCATTTGGCCAACCTCGTCCGTTCGCTTCAGATAGGGAATGCTTTTCAAGGGCTCTGCTTGGGCCAGACGCCTCATAGTGTTGGCGAGGATTGGAATCGGACGCATCAATCGACGAGTCAGCAGGAAGGTGGCGGCGCTTAGCAGCGCGAGAAGAAAAAGGCCGGCTCCGGCAAAATACAATCTGAGATTCGCAAGGAACTGGGTTATGTCGCCCGTCTTCACGCTCACGGCAATCATCCCGACCGGCTTGCTGTCCGCGTTCATTGCGGGGAGATAGCCCGCGAAATACTCCTGCCCTTCGTAATACCGCTCCTCCGTGGCTATGCTTCCATGCTGCAGACGGGCCAACGTTTCTTCGGAACCATCGAATGGTTCTCCGTTTCTTCTTCCTCGGTTTTCATTGAGTAGGGACGTCGAAGCGATAAAATAGTGCGGCTTGGATTTGTCGCCTCGCGTAGAGGCAACCCAGGCGGGTCGTTGCTCACCCGCATCGAAGTATGAAAAGATCGATACCCGGGCGCCGGTATACGAGGACATTTGATCGACGGCGTCGTCCGTTCGAAATTTTGGCAGAATGCTGGTCGCTTCAAGAAACGAAAGATGTTCGTTCTCGCCCAATCTTATGCGGACACCGCTTTGTGCGGGACCATCACATTTGCTGCGACAAGCATTGTTTGATCGAGTCGGCTTCGTTTTGTGCCGTCGACGTATCGAGACGTTGCCATCCACCCAAGAGCGCTAAGCGACACTATCACCGCAGCCAGCATACACACGGTTATTAACGTCACGCTATTCGTGAGACTGCTCTGCCGAGGTTTCCTCAATGGTTGTCTCCGATGCTATCCGGATTGCGACTTCGCACGTGGTCTGAAAGGCATAATGGGCGCCGCCTCTCACGCTGATGGAGAATCCGAGGCGAACCGTGCGGCAATCCGCGTTATCTCCGGGGAAGCTTGTGATGGACTCTGCGGCCGATGCATCGATGGCGCTATTGGGCCGAACCACAATGTTGGCACTACACGGCGCTTCACATTTCGCGCGTCCCAATTCTCATGAAAGGCGACGTTAGAGCCATTAGGCGTTTCTTCTACGTGCGATAGGAAAAGCGAATGGCTGTAGATGGCAAGCGGTCGCGTTTTCAAGATATCATGTCGTCGTCGTCCGAAAGTCCGCTCCAGGTGGCATCAGCCGCCTACCGGCGGCGACGGATGATTGGTCGCGTGACGGTGGAGGCACGCCGTGCCGAGTCAGGGCGATCAAGGTCATAGATGCCGCCACGGGAAGCGCTGGCATTGAAGCGAAGGAGGCGCTGAAGCAGCGCATGCAAATGGAATGGCCTGCCCGAGAAAACAGCCGGACACAAGCAACTCGCCATAGGCTTTGACCGTGCCAGTGGAATTTCGAGAGCCGCCGGGCGATTGCCGCGCCCAAGCACCGAAGCTTGCTTTCGCAGCGCTCGTTGGTTGCGGGGCACGCAACACCCGATTCTTGCGATTGGTCGAGAGAGCTATTCCTCGATTGGCGGCGTAGCCTGACCGATGCCCTCCGAAGGCAGGTGTCAAGCCAGTTCTTTGCGAAAGCAGGAGCGGAAAAAGGATTGGAACTACAAGGACTTGCGAGACTGACGTTCGTCGCTTCACTCTCACAAACATTTCGCGGAAGCACTGCGCAAGCAGTCAGCACCCATAGCTCAGCTGGATAGAGCGTCGCCCTCCGAAGGCGAAGGCCACACGTTCGAATCGTGTGAGGTGCGCCATTCTTCGCTCTGACGTTGAGCCTTGTGCGAAGCCCGCTCTACATTATCGAATGAGCGCCGTGGAAGAGGCTCGGTCGCGATCCGCACTTTAGATCGCTCTGCAAAAGCAGTTCCTCTGTACAGAACTATTGGTAGCGCCCTAGTCCGAGATCCTCTGTTTCGATGTCGGGTTTGCGGCCCGAGACAAGGTCCGCTATGACCCGCGAAGAACCGCAGCTCATTGTCCAACCGAGAGTGCCATGCCCGGTATTCAAGAATAGATTTCTGATCTTCGTCCGGCCGATGACTGGGGTGCCGTCGGGAGTCATCGGTCGTAGGCCTGACCAGAAGGATGCGCTCTTGGGATCTCCACCGGGAAATAAATCCATCACGGAATATTCCAGGGTCCGCCGACGTGCATCGACGAGGTCATTCGTGTAACCTGAGATTTCAGCCATCCCGCCGACACGAATTCGATTTCCGAGACGGGTAATCGCAATCTTGTATGTCTCATCCATGACCGTCGACTCGGGAGCTCGCGAAGCGTCGGTGATTGGAATTGTCAGCGAGTACCCTTTGACAGGAAAGACTGGCAGCTTGATTCCGATCTTCTTGAGGAGAAGAGGTGAATAGCTTCCGAGTGCGACAACTACCGCATCCGACCGAATAGTTCCACGATCGGTGATCACACCACGCACTCGACCCGTTTCGACGTCCAGTCCATTGATTAAATGTCCGTAACGAAAGTCAACGCCCAACGCCACGGCTTTTTGCTCCAGCGCATTGGTGAACTTGAAGCAGTCGCCGGTCTCGTCCTTCGGAGTTAAAAGCCCTCCAACTATTCGATCCCAAACGTAGCGCAATGCGGGTTCGGCCCGAACACAACCATCGCGATCGAGTACCTCGAAAGGAACGCCATCTGCCGCAAGAGCCTGCACATCCTTTGCTGATGCATCGAGCTGCTGCTGAGTTCGAAACAGCTGCAGGGTTCCCTGCATGCGCTCGTCATAGTTCAACGAGGCCTCCCCCCTCACCTCGGCAAGCGCCATGCGACTGTAGTCGGCCAGGCGCAGCATCCGTCCTTTGTTGAGCGCATATCGGCTGGCCGTGCAGTTGGATAGCATGCGGAAGAGCCAAGAGATCATGGCTGCATCAAGGTTCGGACGGAGGATCAGTGGCGGATGCCGCATGAGCATCCACTTGACGGCCTTCGTAGGGATTCCAGGGGCAGCCCACGGCGAACAGTAACCAAAGGACACCTCCCCCGCATTTGCGAAACTCGTTTCCAGCGCCGGACCCGACTGCCTATCGAGAACGACGACTTCGTGCCCGAGCTTCGCAAGTTGATATGCGGTTGTGACGCCGATAACGCCAGCGCCTAGAATTGTGACTTTCATTATCAACTCCAATGACTTGTTTGATGATGCCGGCTCATCTGCGGTTAACCTTCAGCAATAGCTTTGGAGGAAGCGACGACCCAGGCCGGTGAGAATTTCGTAGGAGAGGCGTCAGCCGCCAGCATTTCGAGGGTCTGAGGAGGACCGATCACTTCGACGAGGCTTCCGAGATCGAGTGCGTCATCCGGCAGGTTGGAGATGTCGACTGTCATACTGTCCATCGAGACTCGCCCCACGATAGGCAGACGTTCACCGTGGAAGTAGACAGCTCCGCGACCGCTCAGGCTGCGTGGTAGCCCGTCAGCATAGCCGGAGGAAAGTGTAGCAAGCCGGGTACTGCCGGTAGCCACATGAGCGCCACTGTAGCCGACCATAGCCCCGCCCGGGACCGTGCGGGTTTGCGCAGCCGCGATGGAGAGATTGATGACGGGCTCTATCGGATTGGCGGCATTCACCTGCGCCGCACCGCCATAGAGCGCGATCCCTGGACGAACGAGAGAGCCGTGATAAGCCTTACCCATCAGCACGCTAGCGGAGTTGGCGAAGCAGGATGGCACCGGCCCGAATTCCTTTAGGACCATCTGCATCTCTGCGAGCTGACGAGACGTTTTGCGCTTTGGCGGGCTCATCTGCGGAGGCGAGATGGCTCATGACGTAGAGAATCTCGGTTCCGGCGATTGCGCCATTTCCATGCGTACCGCAGCGCGTTCAGCGGGCGCAAAGCCGAGCCGTGACATGCCGGTATCGAATTGTAGAACAGCAGGGAGACGTCGACCCTCGATGCATGCCTGGCTACGGCAACGATAAAGCTGAGTGACGGAGTTGATGACAGGAATGACTTGAGGCACAGCGCAAACAGCCTCCGCACCGGGTAACAGGCCTTTCAGGACAAAGAGCTGCGCGTCCCTCGAAAGATGAGGCCGCAATGCAATGGCCTCCTCCGCATGCCACGAAAACGTGTCTGCAGCCGGCGTCAAGCAGAGATGCCGCCATTCGGATGGCACCCAAGCCATAAGCATCGGCTTTGACCACTCCCGCCACGCGAGCTGGAGTCGCCATCGATGCAATGCGCTCGAAGTTCCGGCGCAGCGCCGCCAAATCGACGTTCATGTTGCCGGAAAAGCCCTGTGCTTTCCCATCCAAAACCCCTGGGGAGCAGTCCGCTCCAATGCCTCTTCGCTGTTCACGAAGAAAGGCTTAGCGCAACAATCGAGCAAGTGCCGCGCATTCCTTGCTCGATTATTTCATAGCTGCTACACATTCGGACGATCTTCTAACTTTTTCGCATAAACCGTACGCCCATGGACAGCATAGATCGCAACATCTTGCGCGCGCTCCGCGTGAACGCCCGGGTGAGCAATGTAAACCTGGCGGAGGAAGTTGGGCTTTCTCCTTCGGCGTGTCTGCGACGAATCAAGCTGCTCGAGAAGGCCGGCGTCATTCGCGGGTACACGGCACTCGTCGAGACCGGTGGCGACTCACAGGGTCTTGCCGTGCTGATCAACATTACGCTGGAAAGGCAGACAGTAGAGTATCTAAATAAATTTGAGACTGCGGTACGCAAGCATCCGGAGATTCAGGAATGCTACCTCATGACTGGGGGAGCGGATTACTTCCTGCGAGTGGAAGCAGCCAACGCTGTTGAGTTTGAGCGGATCCACAAGGAAGTCCTCTCGACACTTCCAGGCGTCTCACGCATTCATTCGAGCTTTTCGATTAGAAACGTGCTTGCAAGCCGAACAAACGCTCGGCGCTGATGTACGGTTTTTCGGGGATAGAGCTCCTATCTCTCTCATTCGATGCACCCTTCGGCAGCACTTGAAGACTGAATACGCGCGGACGCCTGTCGCTTGCTGCGCTGGCGGTCAAGCCGATGAGAACTCAAGCCATACTCGATCCGCTAACGAGTCGCTAACAGATCGTCGTGGCACTCGGGATGCGCAGCAAAAAAGCATCCTGCACGAAGCAATGCCGGCCTACTATTGCGCTGCAACGAGCAGGCACTCAGCGCGAAGGCAATGTTGAGACTTTGAATCCACTCGGCACAGCGGCGGGTCTAAAAGCATCACGAGCCGGCGAGGCCTACCATTTCTGGTAGTTGATGGCGAAAGCGTGTCCTGACAGTAACGGGCGAGAACTTCAACGCCCCCAATGCCAGCACATTCTCTAAGATAAGGACACCCTTTGTGCCCGAACACTCCTCCCCGCTCAGGCGACATCGAAGAGCACTGCCCCCCCCGCTATGCCGAAGGCGCTCTTACGCCCGACGCGTTGGGGCCAGCCCGACTCTCAGATTGAACTCGCCGGTTGGCTGGAATTTTGAGCGCGGACAGGTAGCTGGCATAACCTTGCGCGTTGCGCCTCCTCAATTTTGATGATGCTTTTCGCTTGAACAGATGATCCGGAATTCAGAGCTCAGCGGGATAGCGAATGTTATTTTCGCCGGCCTGATGTCGGTTGCGATGGCAGCTATCATCAAAATTGTAACCAGGACTCTTTCGCCCCTTGAGGTCGTCGTCCTGCGGAGCTTGATATCTGCACCGCTGCTCTTCTTTATTGTCCCTAGACATAGTCGCCTAAACTTCCGAGCTTACGTTTCGAAGGAGCACTTTCTCAGATCAGCGCTCGGCTACGGCGGCTTCGCAGCATTCGCTACTTGTTCGTCAAAGCTCCCACTCACTTTGGCTTCATCGATATCCTACACGTCACCGATCTATTGCATGCTGCTTTCCACACTACTCTTGAAGGAAACTCATGGCTTTGCCACTGGAAGTGCCGCAACTATGGGGTTCTTAGGAGCGCTTATTATAAATCAACCGGGCTTGGCCGATCTCGACATCTGGGTGGTCGTTGGATTGGTCGGAGCTATCCTCGACAGTCTTGCGATTCTGATGGTAAGGCGCCTAGCAAACACGGCCGGGCCCGGACAAATGTCCCTTAGCTTTATGCTATGGAGTTCAGTTATCGGCTTCCCGATCGCAATTCCTGTTTGGGTCTGGCCATCTCCCGCCGATTGGGCATTGTTGCTGCTCCTTGCGATTGTCGCTGTACTCGCTCAAGTCGCACTCGTCAGCGGCTACGCTCGCGTTCGCCTTTCGCGCGCGGCTCCATTCGACTTCGTTCGTCTTCCAGCCTGCTTGGCAATTGACGTGTTGTGCTTCGACACCACTCCTACACTTGCGATGTGGCTCGGTTCTGGCTTGATATTTTTTGGCGCTTCGGTCGCCTTGGTCGGCGCAAACATGCACAAGTAGAAAGGTCACGCAGACAAGATGGAGCATTCCGATGCAACATTTAGGGCCAACCGCAAAGTGGTCGAGAGCGGCACCTCGATGAAGCAGAGAGCGCAATCAGCTGCCAGTTCTCGGCGACCACGCGAACATAGCGAACAATGCGGGACGGCGTTATGCCGGCTGCTTGTCATGAGTGAAAGAGGAATCGCCGTTCCGATCAAATCAAGCTGATCCTCGCCTGCCATTCGACGCGAGAGCGCTCTCGGGCTAGACCTCCAACATTGTGTTCGGACGCGTTGAGTTCGCAACCTCGCCGGCTCTTCGCTGACGCTAAAAGAAACAGCAATCCCTTACGTTCGACGGATCTCATGAAGAACAACGAGTTAAAACCCGCGCCCAATACAACGCGAAATAACCCAACAAAGCCGGCGCCCTCTATTGAGACGCTATTCTCGACTTCAGGTGGCATGGCGACGTTTACGGACCGCGGACACGCGATTATCCAGCAACTCGAGGTTATCTTCCTGGATTGGGCGAGCTTCATCCCAGCGACAAATATTCGGTATCCATCGCTTATCCCTATCGCGGATCTTGACCGCCTGAACTACTTCCGAAACTTCCCGCATCTCGCACTCTGCGCGTGCGCCATAAGCGAGTCGGCTTGCGCGGACTTTAGCAAAAGACAAGACGACCTACTGCGCCTCGATCATCGTCAGTTGCAGAGTGCGGCATTTTGCCTTCCTCCTGCCGCGTGCTATAACGTCTACCTCAGTATGCGCGGTCAGCACCTCAGCGCTACTCGCTGCGTTACAACCGTAGCCAATTGCTTCCGCAATGAAGACCATTACCAGGGACTGAGACGGCTTCGGGCCTTCACGTTGCGTGAAATTGTATTCGTCGGGCGTGACGAGGACATCAAGACTTACCTTCGAAAGTATCGAGCGATTGCACTTGAATTCCTGGGTGATTTGGGTCTGACCATTGAGGTTAAGCATGCCTCCGACCCATTCTTTGACAAGGCCAGCACCGCAGCCCGCGCAACGCGCATCTTTCCGACCAAGGAAGAGCTTTTATTCAACGGGACGCTGGCGATCGCCTCGCTTAACTATCATCGTCGCTTCTTTGGTGAGCGCTGCGGTATAACTATCGAGGGTCAACCCGCACATACCGGCTGCATCGGATTCGGCGTTGAACGCTGGGTATACGCGCTGATAGAGCACTTTGGGACTGACACGGAGGTCATTCTCGATCGGCTGCAGGCGTCTCACTCGGCCGTAATGTCCCACCAGAGCGCTTCTCAATGAACAGTGACAATTCCATTCGCACTTCTACAATGCATCGTGGGCTGATGGGAGTTTATGTCGATCGAACAACAGTTTCTGATGTCGACGCGAGGAACGGGACACTCTCTGTCCGTGGTCACTCGATTGACGTCCTTGTCGCACATTCGACCTTTGAAGAGACAGCATTTCTCCTGATTTTCGGCAAGCTCCCAACAGCGAGCGAGCTCGATGAGTTTCAGCGAGCACTGAAAGCAGCCCGGTCACTTCCTCCCACAGTCATCGATCTTCTGGCCGAAATGAAGCTCGCGCATCCAATGGATGCCCTGCGCACAACAGTATCTGCGCTTGTTGCACTCGACCCGGACGGTGCAGATAATCGTACAGAAGCTCTACAACGAAAATCGATACGCTTACTCTCCCAAATGGCTGTCGCTGTAGCGACACATCACGCCCAACGGGAGGGGCGAGCGCTCCCCCGACCCAATGATGAACTCCCTCACGCTGCCAACTTCCTGTGGATGCTAAAGGGTACCCTTCCGACGCGGGAAGAGGCCACAGTACTAGATGAGGATTTTATCCTGCACGCTGAGCTTGGTGCGAATGCTTCCACGTTCACAGCAAGGGTGATTGCGAGCGCCAAGTCGAGCTATCACGCTGCCGTAGCGGGTGCGCTCGCTTGCTTCGAGGGTGTCTTACATGGCGGCGCGATGGATGGAGTTGCCGCCATGGTCGAGGAGATCGGCTCACCAGATAGAGTCCTGAAGTTCGTAAGAGAGCGCCGACGCCGCCGCGAGCGCATTCTTGGATTTGGCAACCGCGCTTACAAGACGGAGGACCCGCGCGCGCGCCATCTGCGCCGGCATGTCGAGATCCTATCGCAGCTAAGGGCCGAGCCGCACCATCTCCAGATTCTAAACGTTCTCGCCGAGGAGATGAAACCCTACGGAAGACACGGCATTCACATCAACGACGATTTTTACGGTTCGGTTTCGTACAAGCTTCTCGGCATACCGGCTGATTTGTGCGCGGCGGTATTTTCCCTCTGCCGCCTCGCGGGGTGGACAGCACACATCATCGAGCAATCCAACAACAACATCCTGATACACCCGTTGCTGAAATTTAATGGCTGCAAAGAAGTAGCGTACATTCCGATCCAGGAGCGTTAAGAAATGCCCGATGGAGGGAATCTGAAGTTTAGAGACTCTAGCTTAGGAGCCGGGGACTGGACGGCTTCGACAGAGTAAGCAGCGCACAAGCAACTCCTTTGGCAAGAAACTTAAAGTCGACGGCTCAGCTTGTCTGGCGAGGCAAATGCGTTGGGTGACGAAAAAGGGGCTGAGTCGTATCCAGAACGCTTGCCTATCGCGCTCATCGAAGAACGGGAGAGTAGTATATGTAGCCTCTCCGAAGAGCTCAATCGTAAGCATTTGCGTGCTCCGCTTGCCCCTACATTAGCCGAATGCTTGCTGTGCGCGGATCGAACACTTCTGGTCTTGTCGGAGCAACGATCCATCACCCGAACGTCTCGCAGATCATCTCCTCGGAGGTGCAATCTATCGTGGGAACCTCTTTCAAGCGCTCCAGCTGCTCGCCGCTGCGCCGCTGCCGATCCGGATCTCCAGGACGCCACATCAATGAGGACTCTGAGTGAGTGACAGCGAAGCGATTGCGACACGATTTACTGGAGGCAACCAGCTCGTCGTTGAACTGTGGGGAGCAACGAAGATAGACGCTTGGACCATCGCTGAAGTTGCGATTCCTAAGGCGATAGATGCAACGTGCTCAACTTTAGAGTGCTTTCGTCTTCATAAGTCTCCTGGAGATGGCCGCCTCTTCGCCGTGGCGCGGATGGCTGACGCCCAGATTGTAATACATGCATGCCCGAAGAGCTCCTACGCTACCATTGGCATTTTAGCGAGGGGCGGTACCGAAGCATGCAGGGCGGCGTCTGTGCTAATCGAGGCGTTCCAACCTGAACGGTCAGAGATCCGTACTACTACCGCGTCGACCGTTTGGCGCCGGCCTTCCCTGTGGAGGCCTAGTCTCGGCTGACCATGGGCGCACTGTAGAGAGAGCGATCTTTCGGTGTATGCTTTAGGATCCGTGCACGTTCGTGCGACGGGACACGGCCGCTAGCACTGGCCGCTCACACAGTCCGCCCCTCCGATCTCTCTTTTTTGGGCGCCGGTTGGAGGAGAATACGTTCCTCTCTCTCTGCCAGACAGCGCGCCTCGCTCGATCAGAACTTGCGTCTGATGTTATCACTGTTCGGCTGCTCGATCGTCTTTTCAATGGTTCGACTCGCTCACGGGCCCCTGTGTGCACAACGCAAGGGCAGGGATCTTTTACCCTCACGGCCTTCACTCTCTTAGCGTACGGCTGAGTGCATGCTACTGCTCTGCTTGCAACCACGATGTAACTTCATGCAGTTGATGTTGGTTGCCCTGTCGCGTGGACGGGCAACCCAAACATAAACAAAAGCGAATTGACGAGGCGCCGCCGCGGCTTATAAGCTGCGCTCTTTGATCTGGAAGACTTCCGGTTGACCTATTCGAGGAAACGATGAGTAAGGCTCGCCGGCCCATCTCACTTAATGCCTTAAATACCTTTGAATGTGCTGCTCGCCTTTTGAGCTTTTCCGCTGCAGCGGAAGAGTTGAACCTGACACGCTCAGCGGTGAGCCACCAGATCACGAAACTCGAGGAGATATTCGGGTTTCGTCTATTTGACCGGAGACCAGATGGTGTTGTTCTCACCTCGGCCGGAGCGGGATATTACAATAAGATTCGAGGAGCACTTACGGAGATCGGCGAGGTTACGTCTGATGTCCTTGGAAAGCCGCGACGACAACGTCTGACTGTGCATTGTGCACCCACTTTTTCTACACGATGGCTACTGAGCAAGCTCGGACGCTTCATGGGCGCTCACCCAGAGATCGATCTTAGGATCATAGCCGCCTCGGGCCCACCCGACTTTCGTGACCCAGGTTTGGATTTGGCGATCTGTTACGGGGCGCAGGGCCTGCCAAATTGCTCGGAGCAGCTGTTTCTATCAGAGAGCGTTCAGCCAATGTGTAGTCCAATTTTGAGGGACTCAGCAGGACTGCACTCTCCATTGGCCCTTAGCCACGTCACTCTCATTCGCACAGATCAAAACCTCGTTTCGTGGGATTTCTGGTTTCGCAGCCAAGGCCTTGAACTTCCAACCGACGTCCGGCAGGTACAGTTGAAGCCTTCATTTCTTGCAATCGAGGCGGCCCTGCAGGCTCTCGGCGTAATCTTGGAAAGCACCGTGCTCACGGCGGAAGAACTCACCGCAGGGAGATTGATTCTTCCGTTCCCTTCAAGCCCAATCACCCTGCCGGCCTATTACGTCGTCACACCAGATGATGACCGCAATCAGCGCTCTTTGTTGTTTAGAAAATGGCTGCTTGACGAGGCGCAGCACTCGAACAAACAGAATTATGTGGGGCCGGGCGAGATCGTTTAGGGAGAGGCCCGCTCACAGCACGAAACGAATCTCGCTGGAGTCGTCCTAACGCTGGACTACATCGAACATCAGTATGAGACACGCCGCGGAGAAGCTCGCTGGACATATCGAGTTGACGCCGACGTCGCTCGGCGAGCGAAATCGGGCATGCAGCTGTCTAGAGCACGACGCTCTTATATAAGATGCTCTAGCTGATCAGTTTTCAAGTCCAGCCCCCTTCAGTTGACGATCGAGTTCAATCAAACCCAAGGTCGCGCCGCTCAAATAGGGCGTGATTCTTGTTCACGACCTGGTTGAGCAAATATCCCTTTCCAAGCGAATGCGCGGTTCAATATTAGGCCAATGGACAAATGAAGGGGGGGTCTAATGAAGGCATCATACTTGCAGTCCGCGCTTCGATGGTCGGTCGCAACCGGCCTCTTGATCTGGTGTATCTCAGGCGCCGTAGAGGCCGATGCTGCGGAGCTGTACGGCACGCTGAAGAAGGTGAAAGACAAGGGGCAAGTTGTCATCGGCTTTCCCGAAAGTTCGCCGCCATTCGCGTCCTACGATGCAAACAAAAAGCCCGCAGGCTACGCTATCGATATCTGTATGCGCGTGGTGGATACAATCAAGCACGATATCAGCGCGCCAGACTTGCAAGTCAATTTTGTTCCAATCAACTCGAGCACGCGCATGGCGCTTCTCGCAAATGGAACAATCGACCTGGAATGCGGATCAACGACGAACACTCTCTCCAGGCAGGAGCAAGTCGATTTTTCGATGATGCACTTCGTGTCATCGACGCGATGTCTGGTGAAGACCGGAAGTGGTATCAAGGAGATCGACGATTTTGCCAACAAGGTAGTCGCGCTGGCTCAAGGCGCCAACACGGTTGGTGTAATCAACGGATGGGTCCAGAAATTAAAGGTCCCGAACGTGAAAATCCTAAATATCTCGAACTTTTCAGAAGGACTCTTGGCGGTCGATAGCGATCGCGCCGACGCGTTTTGTTCGGACGACGCGATCCTCTACACTTTGCGACAAAAGTCGCCCGCGCGCGACCGTCTGGAGGTCGTCGGCCGCCCCCTCTCCTTCGAGCCGTACGGGTTAATGATGCGCCGTGACGACTCGGCTTTCCGCTTGACCGTCAACAAGACGCTGGCCGCGCTCTTTCGCTCGGGAGAGATAGCATCTCTCTACCACAAGTGGTTTGACCAATTTGGAATTCCTTTGAGCGAGAAGCTCGAGACGGTCTTCCAAGCGCAAGCAGTCCCCCAATAGCGGCTCGGTCCAATGCTATCCTACAATTGGAACTGGAGTATTCTCTTCCAGCAGCCGCAGCTTGGATGGCTGCTGGAAGGTCTGCGCCTCACAATTGTGATGGCGGCTGTGAGCTTCTTCCTGGCGCTCGCAATCGGAACCTTAGTCGGTATGGCCCGCACAGCTCGATCGAGAGCCGTGCGCGGAATAGGCTGGCTCTACACAGCTCTCTTTCGGAACGTGCCATTGCTGATCCAGATGTTCCTGTGGTTCTACGTCTTTCCGGAGCTCCTGCCCCAAAATCTCGGGCGCTGGGTGAAGCGGGATCTGTACGAGCCTGAAGTTACAATTGCCGTCATCTGCCTCAGCTTCTATATGGCTGCCCGCATGGGTGAGCAGATACGAGCCGGGATTCAGGCCGTGCCACGGGGGTTTATTTCCGCGGCCCTTGCTAGCGGACTGACCGTTAGTCAGATTCGTCGCTATATCGTGATGCCAATTTGTTTGCGCATGCTGATCCCGCCATTGACGACGGAGCTCCTCGCTACTTTCAAGAACACCTCACTTGCACTTGCGATTGGCGTGCTGGAGATCACCGCTCGCAGTCATCAAATCGAAAGCTCTACTTTTCACGGATTTGAAGCATTCGCTGCAGCTACCTTCCTATACGTCGCGATCAGCTTGTTTACGCTGGCGCTTGTTTTGCCGGTTGAGAACGCCACCCGTCTTCCCGGAATGCTGAAGGGGCGAAGCTAATGCTCTCCCTGGATTTTGGCATCATTGGACCGAATGCTGCCTTCCTTTGGGAGGGCATGAAAGTTACGCTCTGGCTTACTCTGCTTTCGATCATTGGCGCTTCGATACTAGGCACGCTCATCGTGCTAGCGCGCCTCTTTGGCCCATTGCCATTGCGGTTGATGGCTTTTGCCTACGTGAACCTTTGCCGCTCCGTGCCGCTAGTGCTCGTGGTGTTTTGGTTTTACTTTTTGGTTCCGTTGGTCATTGGCCGACCTGTCGGTCAATTTTTCTCGGTCTTGATCGCATTCGTCCTATTTGAGGCAGCTTACTTTTCAGAGACAATGCGTGCGGGCATTCAGAGCGTGCCTCGAGGGCAATTGGCGGCAGCCATATCGACAGGGCTGACGCTGCGCCAAAGCTTTCAATATATCATCTTGCCCCAAGGCGTAAGGAAGATGGCCCCGATTCTGCTGACGCAATGCATTATCCTCTTCCAGGACACCTCCGTTGCATATGTCGTCGCACTGAATGACTTCCTCACGTCGACTTCTATCATCGCACAAAGTGAGGCTCGGCCGATCGAAATGTACACATTTGCAGCCGGAATTTATCTCGCAATCTGCCTTTCTATTTCCCTTCTTGTGGAGAGCCGAACGTGGCAACGGTAGTGGACCAGCGGGACACCGCGTACGCAACTGACCTGATGGTGAAATTTGAGAACGTGAGCAAGTGGTATGGCACAACCCAGGTCCTACACTCCTGCTCGACCGAAATTCAGCGTGGCCAAGTCGTCGTGGTTTGTGGTCCATCTGGTTCCGGAAAGAGCACCCTTATCAAGTGTGTGAACCGGCTGGAGGAATTTCAAAAGGGGAGGATTGTTGTCGATGGAATCTCCGTAGGCGACCGGCGCGCCGACCTGCAAAAGCTACGGACCACCACCGGAATGGTTTTCCAGGCGTTCGACCTTTATCCTCATATGGATGTTATGACTAACGTCTCGCTAGCACCGCGGCTCGTGCTGCGGATGACACGCCAAGAAGCGGAGCAGCGCGCTGCCGAACTGCTCCGCCAAGTTGGCCTGCTTGATCATGCGAAGAAATACCCGGCACAACTTTCTGGCGGTCAACAGCAGCGAGTAGCCATCGCGCGAGCACTCGCGAACAGGCCGGCGGTAATGCTATTCGACGAGCCGACTTCCGCGCTGGACCCGGAAATGATCAATGAAGTTCTCGACGTAATGACGGCACTCGCGGAGCGAAAGACGACCATGATCGTTGTGACACACGAACTGGGGTTTGCCCGCCGAGTTGGCGATCGCATCGTATTCATGGATGCGGGTCGAATTGTCGACGATCTCGCTAAGGACCAATTTTTCGCGGGAAATACGAGCGATCGTGCTCGCGACTTTCTGTCCAAGGTACTTCAACACTAACCGCCGAGGATTCGATGTCGTTGATTGACTTGCGCAGCGACCTGTTGTCGGGTCCGACGCCTGAGATGATCGAAGCAATGATCGCCACTGCGCGCGCGCCATCGAGTTATGGTGCGCGCGAGGACCGGCATGTGCGAGAGTTGGAAGCACTGACAGCGCATACGCTTGGGACGCAGGACGCGTTATTCTTTCCGACCTGCACGATGGCCAATCAGGCGGCTCTCATGGTCCACTGCCGGGCTGGCGACTTCATCATCGCGGATGCCGAGTCACACGTCGCGGAGTTCGAGGCTACATCAACGGCGGGTGTTTCAAATGTGGCCACGCTTCGAATTGCTGGAGTTCGTGGACATTTGTCACCTGAGCAACTTACCCTGGCGCTCGAACAAAGTGACGACGAGGCCATGCGAGTATCCGTAGTCTCGCTAGAAAATACCCACAATCGCGCGGGCGGGACGGTTATGCCATCAGGCTGGCAACAGCAGATCGAGAAGGAATGTCGGCCACGAGGTGTCGCCATCCATCTCGATGGAGCGCGATTGTGGAATGCTGCCGCCTATGCCAAGTGTGACCCTCAGGCACTCGCGCATGGGGCAGACAGTATTGCGGTCAGTCTAAACAAAGCCTTGGGTGCCCCGCTAGGAGCGATGCTTTGCGGCAGCAGCGCGTTCATCAAGGACGCTAGTCGCGTTAGGCGGATGTTAGGTGGAAACTGGCGTCCAGCTGGGATTGTCGCCGCGCCGGCTGTCGTCGCGCTGAAGTCGATGCAGAAGCGCATCACGGACGATCATGCAAATGCACGACGCTTGGGCATGGTGCTCACCTCCGAACACCCTTGGTTGTCGATCGATCTCGATTCACTCCAAACCAACATCGTCTTGGTGAAACTACGAACCGAGGAGATAAGCGCGCATAGGCTCACCCAACGCTTGTCGGAATTGGGCGTGCTTGTCGTCCCTTATGGCGACCGATACGTAAGGTTGGTCATCTACGCAGGAATAGGACGGGAGGAGATCGATGCGGTCTTGAGCGCATTTTCGGAGATAGGCCAAAGCTTAGAGGCGAAGTACCCCGATACACTGCTCGATCGTTGAAGGCGCCGAGAGCCGTCTCAATTTCGCCAAGTCGCTGGTCCACCTCGTCGGGTCGCTCATCGGCGCCGTCATGCTCGGCTTCGAGTTTGGCATATTCGGCCTCGAGCGCCTCAATGGTCGCCTGCTCTTCGGCGGTGAGATCGGCGGATACGCCGTCCAGCTCGCGCAAGCCGCGCGTATAGCCGTAGGGGAACTCGATCGCAACCTCGATCCACTTCCAACCTTCGGCGGCGATCGTTTCCGACGCTGCCTTCAGCTTCTTGGCGACCAGACGATCGAGCAGAGCGATGTCCTCCAGCCAGCCGCCGTCGTCGGATTGGAACAGGTCGCGTAGCATCACCCCACCGGCCGCCTCGTAGGCGGCGATGGCTACATATATGGCGCGACGGTCGGAGGCGCGCACCGTTTTCTCCGTCAACATGCGGCGGATCTGATAGGGCTCGTTCTGCCAAGAGCCGGAGATGGCCTGCCAGACTTGCTCCTGGCGACGGTGATCCGCGGTGACGGTGAAAGCCATCAACTGCTCGAGCGACATGCCGTCGTCGGCATAGACGTCGAGCAGCGCGGGCGAAACTGAAGCGAGGCCAAGCGCCGCTTCGCGACGTTGACCGAGGTGAAGAAGGCGGCGGCGATATCCTCCTCGGACTGCCCCTTCTGGCGCAAAGCCTGGAATGCCCGGAACTGGTCAAGCGGATGCAGCGGCCCCCGCTGAATATTCTCCGCAAGCGCGTCGTCCTCGGCGAGAATGGTGGTTGCCGGATCGCGGACAACACAAGGCACCGGCGCGGTCTTGGCCAGGCGCTTCTGCTTCACCAGCAACTGCAGCGCACGGTAGCGCCGTCCGCCGGCCGGGATCTCGAACATGCCGGTCTCTGTGCCCTCGGAGTTAAGGACCGGCCGGACGTTGAGGCTCTGGAGCAAAGTACGCCGGGCAATGTCCTCAGCCAGCTTCTCGATGGAAAGGCCGGCCTTCACGCGCCGGACGTTCGACTGGCTCAGCACAAGCTTATTGAAGGGAATGTCGCGCGAGGATGACAAGGTGATCTTCTGAACGGCGTCAGCCATGGGTGATACTCCGCGACGGGCGGCCCAAAGACCCTCTCTGGGACTGCAACCCGTCACGAGCGAAGCGCGGCCCTCTTCCTCTCAACGGCCGCACCACAAACCGACGATCAAGAAAGACGGAGAGTCAGGCTGCGCGCGAGCAGCGTCTTCGCGCGCGTCACAAGATCAAGCCGTGCATCCACGGGAGCAGGCCGCCGTGATGACTTTCGGTCTACGGGCTATGAGTCCCATTGTCCCTTGAGAGATGATGACTATCGCCTACAATTGTTGTTGCCCACTAATGAGGAATTTAGGAATGGCTAGCACGGAGAGCACTGCCTCAAAGCTACGCGCCCCACAGCCACTGCTCGTAAGCCAATTTTATAGCAAGTGGACACGTTTTCTAGCGCATACTCCGTGACTTGTTTGACCGCTTCGTTTTGTCTGCGGCCCTTAGGATTTCCGGTCGTGAGGCAGTGCAATATAGCTTCGTCTCTTGTGACGGCTCTCCGAAACAGATCGAACGTTATGCTTATTGACGGATTGTAGTTAAACCCTCCACCTCGCTGCTTTAGGTACTTTGTTAGGAGCCAATTAGCGACCAACTCGGGAGTTGCATTAGTTGGAGCAGGTCCCAAAAGTCATGCAGCCTCGAGGACACTTAGGAGATATAAACCGGATATCGAAGACCTCGCTCTTTCGTTCAATCCGCCTCAAGCCTCGACGCCAAACTGGCGGCGCACCTCACCGGATCCGACAAAGTGGGTAAGCAGCCGATAGTTGTTCAGCTCGTAGCGAACTTTTCCAGCGACTATCGCCGGATGAATCTGCAGTGATTTCGCCAAGCTTACGACCGCCATGGGCGTAGGGTGATACCGCACTTCGCTTGCCTCCCATGTATCGCGCGGAATGCAGGCTTCTTCCGCCCATTCGTCAGCTTCAGTTTCCCTAGGATCATGTCGCACGCTGCTGGAATTGCGCAGCGTTAGATCATCAACAAAGCTGGCATCACTTCCCTCCCCCATATGGCGGCCAACGTGGGCAAGCTCATGGAGCAGGCAGAACCAAAAATTATCAAGCCGATCATATCTAAGCGTTAAACCAACAACCGGCGTTCCATCATCCAGCTTGATAGCTGCTCCATCGAGATGCGTTCTTGGCAGATGGGGAAGAATAATTAGTGGAATGCCGTTCCTTGCCAGCAATTCTTTGGCCAATCGGGGACCTTCCGCTGACCAACTAAGGCGGGCGATCTTTCGTAAAAAGTCTAACGTGATTGTGCCCGCTCGATATGGGGATGATGGCCGCTCTGCATTTGCCATCGATAAGAGTTGCAAGCACCAAGCTTGCAACGAGAATTGATCAGTCTTGGCATTCGCGCGAGCATAATCATTTTTCCTGTACATGGCGGCGACTGCAAGATCAGTACAGCCCGCCCGCTTCATTAAGCTCCTAACGAGCTCTTCGGCATGATCACTTAGATTACGCCCCTTTGGTATCCAGCCCCGCTTTGCCATTTCTTGAAGGGGAAATTTGGTCCATTCGACATCGTCATCGGCTGCTTTGACGCTCCCCTGTTTCAGAAGTACAGCGCTTGGAATCCCTAGGTGCTCATGCAAGGCCCGAGCCATAGGAAGCGTGAGTTGTCGCTTTCCAGAAAGCACTTCCGATACTTTGGCTCGACTTCCGATAAACGGAATCAGGTCCCGCTGCGAAAGCCCACCCTGTTCCATCCGAAATTGTATCGCAGCAACTGCGCTTGGATGTCCCATCTGGATCGTTTTAGATTCGTACAGCTCGATCAAGTCCGCCAGGATATCAAGCTCTCTCCCTTCTGGAGTACCGACGCGCGCATCCATCAGCTCGGCAACGCGTGCCAAACTAGCTTGATAGTCCGCCTCTGTTCGAATTGGCTTGATGTTCATTTTAAACCTCATCGACATCGATCGCGTCGTAATCCGAATGCGTCCCCACGAATCGTATGTAGATGACGCGATGTTCGTAGTTAATTTTAGCTACGAGCCTGTAGGCATTCCCCTTGATATTGAAAACCACTCGTCGGTTTTTCAGAATACTGCAGCTCCGGTACTGAGCTTTGACGGCAGCAGGTTGATCCCAATCGGCCTCTTCGGCTTCCCGGTACCAAGCAAGCAACGATTCTTCTGCATCCGGATGAAGCAGCCAAAAATCCTGCAGGGTCCTTTTCGCCAAGACACGCAATATAGATTGCTCCCAACCAATATTCAAGTAATATGCTCCCAAATTGTCCGGCAGTCCAGCGCTGGTGGGGAACTCTTCACCCCTCCTAAAATGCCCGTGTTATCAATAGTTTGCAGCTGCGGCCTATGGGGGTGTGGTACTTTGAAGGCCTATGGAACCGAGAGCGGCTGAGAGCGGCTTGCACGTCGATTCGCACATGAGGCGTGACCTGCAGGAAGTCTGGTCGGGTAGTTTGCTCGGCGTCCCTACCCATGGCCGGCTCGTCGCACCCATGTTTTCTCGACGGAGCCTCTCGACCTCGATTTCGCTGGGCGCCGCGTGCTCGCGGTTGACCGGTTCGATCGCACCTGAACGCGCGATGATCGCCTGTTGCGGCTGCCGCAGGAAGACTGCTGCCAGGCGCTGTTCGTTCCACCCGCGCGCAAGTATGAAACCGACGGCGGACCCGGAATCCGCAAAATCTCGGATTTCCACAAGGGCAGCGATACGCCTGAGGACGATCAGGCGATTTTTTTCAAGGCGCAGATCGTGTTCTGGTTGCTTGCCGCCACCGATGGGCACGCGAAAATTTCAGCATTCATTTGGCGCCAGGCGGACGTTTTCATCTTGCCCCGCTTTACGTCATCATTTCGACCCAACCGAGCTTGGACGCTGGACAGATCAGCCAAAACCAAATGAACCTGGCCATGGCGATGGGCCGCAACCGGCATTACGTCGTCCACACGGTTCTCGGACGACATTTCATGCAAACCGCGAAAAGCTGCGGTCTACCTGACAAATCAGTGAAGGCCGTGTCCAGCAGCTCGGCGATACAGCCGCGAAAACCATAGATCAGGTGCTGAACGCGCTTCCAAAAGCATTTCCGGAGAAGATGGCCTTATCGATTGCTGATGGCGCGAAGCGACGCCTCAATTCGCTGGCCGTGCTCAAGAGTAATGAATGATGCGCGGCCAGGCGGGCGCGGCGCATATGCGGCAGGCTTTTCTGACCGAGCGATCGTCGCGGCCACAATTTCGGGATCATCAATTTGCTGTACGGCGTCTTAATGAAAGAAGCTTGCTCTCCGCGGTCCCATGCTTCCAAGGCGGCCTTCATCGAAGGAGCCTAATCGGCACCGCCCTCTCAGTCGTACCCGGCGCCCTCCAGCGCATGAATCCCCGAGCAAGTTGAAAGGGGCGTTGAACGCCGGTCCGATCATTGTGATGCAGATGATCAGAGCGCTCGCCAGAGGGCGTCTTCGCGAGTTCAATTCAGGCGATTGCGTGATCGTTTGACTCCCTTACGGCGCATATCTCACCGGCCCTGACGGACCTTGCGTCACGACCATCGGTCGATAGGGATGTGCCAATTTCGCAGATCTTTTTTCGGAGCGCAATCCGTTTGGCTCTCGAGAGCAGCCCCACCTTCTGGCCCAGTTGCAATTCATCGAGGAGGGCAGCGCCATCGTCATATCGCGACCGCGTCTTTAGCAGCCTTGAGCGGTGACGCTCTAACCGATTTACTGGCGGGCTTGGCCGCGAATTCCATCGGCTCCTTCGTGAACGGATTAACTCCGCTGCGGGCTTCAGTAGCGGGTCTGTTCACGACCGACATTTTAACAAAGCCTGGAATGACGAACTCACCGGATTGGTTCAACTCGCTATAGCCTACAGTTGCCAAATGCTCGATCACGGCCTTTACGTCAGCCTTGGAAATCTGCGTTCCTACAGCAATCGCGTCAATTAGCTGGCTTTTGCTCATCTTGGCCATGGTAGACTCCTTTAAGAGACGAAAACGGATCAGATGGATGAACTACGCCGGTCCTTTAACGTTTGGTCGAGCGCGGCAAAGCAGCACGAATGGCTTGCCGCTCACGCCGAAGTCATGGAGTGAGGGGCTTAAAGCCTATAGTCAGCCAAAATACAAGATTCAGTTCGATGTGCTTTCGGATTGCGTCGATTCGCATCAGGAGATTCGATCGACGTGGTCATGTGACCGACACGGCCAAATCGCCAGCAGCTTCGAGCTGGTAATCGACAGGTCGAGCGAGATGACAAGGGATATATTTGCTTTCTAGGACGCAGAGGCGACGAACGGCGGTGCCTCGCAATCCCCGGAAATCTCTGATTGGCCTATAGGGACCCTAAGGAGCGGATCTGGACTTTAGCGGCCGGGCCGCGATGTTTCATCCACGGCACCGCTATCTGGGTGTGGTCAAGAAGCAACTTAAGTTTGGCTCCAGGAACGACATCCAACATCAGACTTCGCAATGTCGATGACTCCAGCGCCATTCGCTGACGACGGAACCGAGGTGCACAGTGTCGACGAGCTCAAGCTAAATAATCTCGAAATATCTTCGACGTTCAAAGTCGGTGACGCGATGTTGAACGGCGTCCCATTCCCAACGTCGGGAGCAAGAAAAGGCTTCAACAAACCTTTCTCCGAAGACATCATAGGCCGCTGCCGACTTTGCGAACCGAGATGTTGCCTCTGATAGGCTTTGAGGGAGTCTCGCGGACGGAGGACACATCTCCACGCCTGCATCACCGACGATCGAAGCCGGTAGTGCCGCATCTGTTTCGACGCCCAGTATGCCGGAAGCAATGGCACATGCGAGGGCGAGGTAAGGGTTCACGTCCGCGCCCCCCAGCCTATACTCCAGCCGGTGAGCAGACGGCTCTCCGGGAATGACCCGGACTGCGCAGGAGCGGTTGTCAACCCCCCAGCTCGGAGAAATCGGTGCCCAGCAGCCAGGTACCAATCTCTTGTAGCTATTGAAGTTCGGCGCAGCTAGCACACAGAATTCATTCATGTACTCTAGTTGTCCGGCGATGAATTGGGTCATAAGCTTTGAGAGGTTGCGGGACGCATCGCTGTCGTAAAACGCATTCTCACCATCCGAGGACATCGAGATGTGAATATGGCCGGACTGGCCCGGCCATTCCTCGGAAACCTTGGCCATGAATGTAGCCATCATGCCTCGCGTTTGCGCCCACGCTTTTATCATCGACTTGAATATGGTTGCTCGATCAGCAGCTTCCAGCGCATCACAATGACGAAGCGACGCTTCGACCACCCCAGGCCCCGTTTCAAAGTGCAGTCCGCTTAGAGGTATTCTAGCCTTCTCACAAAGGGCCAAGATCTCATCGAACAGCTCATGTCGCGCGACAGAGCGCGCAATCGAATAGCCAAACGGCCCCCGGGTTAAAGGAACCCAGTGGGCGAACGGCTTATCTTCAATGGTGTCGGCGTTCTCCTTGAACAACATAAATTCAAACTCGAAACCGGCGGCGCAGACGTACCCGTGGTCAGCGGCCCTCCTCAGGACCTTACGCAGAATACCGCGGGGGCAGATGTTTTCATGTGCGCCCATGAACTCGGCCAGGTAAAGATATTGATCGCCGACATAAGACACCGAGCGGCCGGTGTCTGACAGAATACGCAAATCAGCATCTCCGAATGCTGATAGCGGCTTTTGCGTGAAACTGGCCGGAATGACCCGGTCCGAACAATCCCACGCCAGCACAGCTTCAGAGAACTTGATAACTTTATCTCCATCTGAGAGATCTTCACCTAAGACGTGTTTGCCTCGCAGGACGCCATCGAAGTCGCTCACGCCGATCATCGCGGCGCCGGCTGCATTCGCCCCAGTCAACTTGGCATCAGTTCGCATTAGCCGCGATCCTGAGTGAGTAAATCGAACACCTGGTCCATCCTCATTGCTCGCAACTTGCGATAATCCTCCTCGAGCTGAGTTAAGTCGCTATTCACGAGATACACGATGCCTGGTGTCGACACCAAGTCGATGGTCGGAACCAGCTCTTGGCCAATCGCAACGAATGCAATCGCATCCGCGAAGCTCGGAAGCTTGCGGATTGCTTCGAGTCCCGGGTAACCGGCAACGACACCGCTCATATCGGAGATCAGCGAGACGCATAGTGCGTGAGCCCGCCGCTTGTAGGGCCCGCGCAACCTCATATACTCCCCAAAGCCTTTCGGATCCGCGTAGCGCCAGGCCGTCAGCGTCATATGGTTGTGCCCCAACGCCTGGGTTCGTGCCTTTGCCGACATGGTCCCTTGAAGCCGTGCTCCGAAGTCCACCAGAACCGGCCCCCGATGATCGACTATGACCTCCGCATGAGCCGGTCCGTCGACGATCTGAAGCGCCTGCAACGCACGCATCAAGTAGTCGGACAGCTCCTGAACGATTGGTTCGCTGCCCTCCAACAATCGCTCAAGTGAGCAGACCGATGATGCCCCCTCAACAGGAACGGTGTCATAGGTCCAGGCCTCCGTGATGAAGGCTTCCCCGTCGATCGAGACGGCATTTACGGTATATTGCTGGCCGTTTATTTTTTCCTGCCCGAGGGCAAAACTATTCAACGCTCCGGCACGGTTCGTCTTCCCGAGAATTGCACTTACAGCTCGCTGAATATCAGCATCTGCCGAACAAAAGAATACATCCTCAGTACCCGTGCTGTTCAAAGGCTTGATTACGATCTCGTCGAACTTCGCTTCGCGCTTCCAGCTTGCGATCTCTACCGCACTATCGGACACAACTTGTCTGATTGACCGCACGCCAGCGCAGGTTAGCGCGTAGGACAACCGCGCCTTGTCGCGCCGAGCAGCCGATAGTGCGGTGCCATTTGAAGGTAAGCCAAGCCGCTCCGACAAAGAATCGGCAAGCTCAACTCCTGTCTCGCAGCCTGCGATAGCGAAGTCCACTTTCCTGCCATGGAGAGCCTGAAGATGATATTCAACGATATCGTCAAACCCCATGCCGTGGGTGGGACGAATGAGTTCATCATACAAATCCGCATTGAAATGCGATTGAAATATGGGTGGAATCTGCGCGGCCGACATTACGTGCACCGTTCTAATTCCATAACGCTTGAATTCTTCCGGTAGCAAACGGCCGGTAGAGTACGCGTCCACGATCACACAATTTCGTTCCTTCATGCGGATCTCCGATAGTGCAGGTAGATGTTGCTAACAGCGACAGCCGTAATGAGAACATTTCCAACGAACGTATGTAACGAAGGCACGATGCGAGAATCGAAGTACTGGAACAGAAAGGTGATGATAGGAGCGGTGGATAGGACCATGTTGACGGTGTAGGGCTCGACGCGGCGAATGCCCTGCTGGATCAGGAGCAAAGGAACAATGATCGTCGACAGCCCAATTGTTGTGATCGCAGACCAATGCTGCGAGATCTCAGGCACGATAGATGAATGGTCGACCAGCCCCAGCAGCAAGAGAATCGTTCCATAGAAGCGATGCGCCAGCACTTGTCGGCCAGAAAACCCACGGTCGAACAGCAATTTGACAAGTATATTTGTGAGGGCCAGCGATAGGCCGGCCACGATGGCCAAGAGGATGCCAAATGATGATCGAGCCCCCCACTCCACGCCCGCGTCGCCGCTGGCCGAGATCCAAACCATGTAACTCCCGATCGTCGCGATCGTAACGCTCACGACAATATCGGATGCTGGAGGGGCACCCTGGCGCCTGATCAGTGCGTTTAACCACACCGTTGCGGTGGGTCCCAACGCCACCATGAAGGCGACGACGATCGCAGGTTCAGCGTATTGCAGTCCGATAAATAGGCCGATCCAGCTGATCGCTGTCACGACATTGAGCGCGACGAAGACCAGGAGCGACCATTTCGCCACCGTTGCCTCGCCTGCCTCGCCTGTCTCGCGGCAAGGCATGAGATTGAACGTCAGACAAACCACAGCGAAGGACAGCAGGAGCGCGACGAACGTATCTGCTTGCTGAGAATACGCTGCCGCATAAACCTCGCCTGCCGCGCTCA
Organism: Bradyrhizobium sp. CCBAU 65884; assembly: GCF_028128835.1. NCBI lineage: Bacteria > Pseudomonadati > Pseudomonadota > Alphaproteobacteria > Hyphomicrobiales > Nitrobacteraceae > Bradyrhizobium > Bradyrhizobium sp. CCBAU 65884. The sequence continues at coordinate 145,482 of NZ_LBJU01000119.1, forward strand.
CGACGACATAAAGCGCCACAAAGAACACTCCGAGAGCGAAGCGATTGGTCAATCGCGCGCTCTTTTTGCGCCCGCGCGGCGGAGCACCTTTCTGGCCTGACCAGGCGCGTGCGCCGGCTCCAAGGGACTTGCACGGACCACCTTTGTTTTGAAATGTCACAATCCGCCTCTACTACTTCTTGGTACGGCAGTACCCAACACACGCCTCTCCAAATGCCTTGAACAGTTGCTGGCTGAGGAGGTCGGTTGAGACATGCCATTCGGGGTGCCATTGCACCCCCATTTGCAGCGTCGGCGCACCAATGACCGAAGCCGCCTCCACCAGACCGTCAGGCGCCCACGCCTCCCGCCTCAGCGCCGGGGCGAGCGCCTCGATGCCTTGATTGTGCAGCGAGTTGACTTGCGCTTCGAGGGTCCGCGCGATTGGAAAGAGCGCGCCATCGGAACACATCCGGACGCTGTGCGCGGGGTCATACTGACGGTCCCTGGGACGATCTGGCTTCTCGGCATGCATCGCGCCACTTTCCGGCCTCCACTTCGCAAGCGATGGGCGAAGTGTGCCGCCGAAATAGACGTTGAGTTCCTGAAGCCCACGGCAGATGCCCAGAATAGGCATTCCGAGCGCGATGGCTCTCTCTATCGTTACGCCGGAGAGCCTATCCCGCGGACGGTCCAGTATTCCAACCTCAACGTCCTGCCGGTCAGCCTCGGTCAAAGACGCAGGCGCTCTCAGAATGTCGTGGTCGACGTTCGATTCGTCACCTGTCAACACCAGGCCATCGAGCCGGCGCATGATCGCCGGCGCGACCTCTTCCCTCGCATCTTCCGTGTCGACCGTCGGCAATATGACGCAGGCCACTCCGGCATGACGATGGAGTGCCTGCACGTACTTGCGCCGCAACCAGTCGCGATGCACACCATCGACGAAAAGACGGTTCGAAGTGACGCCGACCACGGCTCGGGCGCCCTTTGGCCGTGACAACGTCACGCCACCTGCCCTCGGGTGCGAACATCGGCAACGGACTGCTCATACAACCGTCGATTACGCTCTTTCAACTGAGTCATGACGCTAGGTTGACCTTGGGGTCCCTTGACAAAGAGCCCGCCCCAGGTGGCGGCAACCTTCGCGTAGTTCGGATCCTGCATTCGGATTTTCTGAGCCTTGCGCAACAGCCAAAAGGGGATGCCGGGCGAAAGATGATGCTCAAGATGGTACTCATCCAGATTCTGTCCGAGGATCGCCCGCTCGATGAAACTTCCTTTCCGATTCCTGGTGAGATAGACGTTCTGCGTCTCGGTTTCGCACATAGGTGAGTGCTCCGCGAGCTCGATGAACCAGCCGAGGACCTGAAACGTGGTGAGATAGGGCACGATCCAAAACAGGACAACGATATGGAGGAGCCCAAGAGCATATGAGCCGCCCAGGACGCTAATCCAGAAGAGATAGAAGCCATACTTATCGATCAGTATGCCTGAGCGGCTCTGATCCTCGGGATCTGTGATCGAAAACCGATTGGTCCAGAGATACTTCAGATACGCCACTGTCGCGCCGCCGAAGATCGGCTTCCAGATGATGTTGAAAGCGTACCGTTCCGGAGGCTGCACGTCGTAAACGCCGCTGGCCAGGAAAAACTTCAGGTCGGGATCCTTGTCGGGGTCGCCGAGATAGGGATGGTGCAAATAGACGTGCGAGATCCGGTAGGCCCAGTGGCGCTGGAACAACGGATAGGAAGCGAACAGAATGCCGAGCATATAATTCCAGGTGGTGTTCTTCGCGAGCGTGCGGTGGGCCGCATCATGAGCGATGGTTGTCAATCCGCGCTGATAGGCACCAATCAGAAGAACGGCCAGCGGGTAGAGCCACCATGAGACGGACACAGTCGCGAGCGTGCACGCTGTGATGACAGCGTAATCTTTGGCGATATAGGCCGCTCCCGTTATGTTGTCGGGCCTCAGCTCGGAGAGCTGCCTGTTGATCTCTCGGCTGAATTGAACGGCCTCATAGCGCGATGACCTCAATTTCCAAGCGTCTGCCTGATTCATGAGAACCTCTTTGATCGGTTTGCGGGTTGTCAGATTGCGGAAAGGGCCTTGTCCAGATCGCGTACGATGTCGCTGACATCTTCGATGCCGACGCAAAGTCGGATCGAGCCGCCAAATATGCCGGCAGCTTCGCGTTTTTCCCGGGGGACGGTGGTGTGCGTCGTCGAGACAGGATGGGTCACGAGCGTGCGGGCATCCCCCACATTCGAAACGTGATACATCAAGTCGACGTTCTGGATGAACTTACGCCCAGCCTGCTCGTCCTCGACTTCGAACATGATCATCGCCCCGTGTCCGTATGCGGGATTGAGTGTCTGTTCGACAGTTTCCCGGTCGGCGCCCTCAAAGAGCCCCGGGTAGAAGACACGGCGCACCTTAGGATGCTCCTTGAGAACGTCGGCCACGATTCTGGCATTCGCGCAGTGCTGCTTCATCCGAAGCGGCAGCGTTTCAAGGCCTTGGATCAGTTGAAAGCTCGCAAACGGGGCAATCGCGGCGCCCGTATCGCGCAACCAAGTCATGCGAGCCTTGAGGAGAAACTCACTCTTTCCAAGATCGTCGACATCGCGCACCGCGTTATGCCAGACAATTCCGCCATGCGCATCGTCGGGACGGTTGAACAACGGAAAGCGAGAGGCTCCCCGGTAGCTAAACTCGCCGTTGTCAACGATCAGTCCGCCGAGCGTCGTGCCATGGCCGGATATATACTTCGTGGCGGAGTAAGTCGTAATCGCAGCGCCGAGATCTGACGGCCGGCATATCAGTGGCGTCGTCGTATTGTCCACGACCAAAGGCACGCCGTACTTTCGGCCGATCGACGCCAGCTCTTTGACGGGGAGCGGAATCAGACAGGGATTCGAAACCACCTCTCCGAACAGACATATCGTGCGATCATCAATGGCGCGCTCGAACGTCTCCGGCCTTCGGGGATCCGCCGTCTTCACGCTGATCCCAAGACGCTTTAGTGTGTTGTGGAGTAGGTTCCAAGTATTGCCATACAGATACGGAGAGGCGACGACATTGTCGCCCACTTCGCCACTTGAGAGGTTAACGATAGTAAGGAACGTCGCCGCTTGACCTGACGCAACGGCGAGCGAGTCGCTTCCCATATCGACGGCGGCGTAGCGCTTCTCCAGCGCGCGGGTCGTCGGATTGATGATCCTGGTGTAGGTAAACCCATCGGCCTTGACGTTGTAGATGTCGGCAATGTGGTTTAGATCGCCATCGAGCTCGTAAGCCGTATTCTGGTAAATCGGCACTGCGACGGCTTTCGTCACGGGGTCGCGTCGATAGCCCGCGTGCAGAACAGCAGTCTCGGTGGAAAACGGCAGGCGCGGGTCCCCAGCCGCACGAGCGGGCATCTTTACGCGAGCCCCGCAGGCCTCTAGGTCCGACATCGGCCTTGCTGGACGACCCTGGCCGGACCGGAAATACGTACGGAAGGCGCACCCCAACTGCTCGATCCAGCTGGATTGGATTTCTCCGATGCAACCGACGCGAAAACTCCGCGTCGCAAGATGCAGCTTCGAGTAGACGTAAAGGTTGTGGGCCGCCAAGTGGCGATACAGCCCATCGAATCCTGCCTGGTCCACGATTCCGGATGGCGCACTGAACGCGACGCAGACCGGCGACTGCAAGTCCGCGGACAGCAGCGGAGACACCACTCCTTCGAGTTCTTTGACGAGATCGTTCCTGACCTTCTCGTACCTGCGGCGCCTAGCCTCGATGCCCTCCTCGTGCAGAATCTTCAGGGCCGTTGTCGTTGCCTGAACGACGTGGGTGGGAGGGGTCGACCGCCACTCACCGGTACGCTCGAGCGAGAGCCATTGGTCTCTCACGTCGAGCACAAACGACCTCGGTTCTTGAACCGCCTTTTCCAGCAGCTCGCGAGACGCGATAACAAACGCTACTCCCGGCGGCCCTTCTATGCACTTGTTGCTCGACGTGACCAGGACGTCAGGTCCACGCTGGCTCAGGTCGATATTAAGGGCGCCGAAGGAACTCATGCAATCGATGATGGTCTTTACGCCACGTCGCCTCGCCTCCTCCACGATTGCCTCAAGCGGACTGATGATTCCGGTTGTCGTTTCACAATGGACGAAACATAGGTGCGTAACGCCAGGATTTCGGCTCAGATGCTCGCCAATTTCTTGAGGATCCAAAGGATCAGTCGCTCGCTTGACAAGCTTCAGTGCTTCGACGCCCAACAGCCGCAAGATTTGTAAAATGCGCTCGCCATAGATGCCGTTTATGCAAACGAGCGGCCTGTGGGCTCGGGACACAAACGAAGAGAGAGCGGCTTCCATGGCAAAGGAGCCGCCTCCCTGAATAGGCACGACCGAATAGTCGTCAGCATTTCCCAGTAAGTTGAGCATCAGCCGCCTCATACAGGCGGTCACTTCCTTGAACTCACAATCACGCGATGCGAGGTCAAGCTGCATCTGGCTCCTGACCGCCAGCGATAACGACAAAGGACCGGGCGTCAGCAAAGAGCGCTGTCTTGTCAAACGATTTCTCCTCAAGTTGGGTTCATCAATAGATCTGGGGTACGCCGACCCACGAGGGACGCCCCTGTGGCGAGCGCCGATTTCCTCGGCTCAACAGCTTCCGATTAAACGCCCATGGATCGCGGGCTCGCTTCGGGTCAGCGCCCGAAAACCCAGCCGGATGACAACCTCCAATCTCCCTGTATCAGCGTAGATGTAGAGCGATCTTTCACAAAGCTCCTTACCGATACCATTTGTCACCTCCTAGAAATTAGGGTTGCGAACTGCCGCCGAAGCGCGCTTTATTCGGCGATGACGCATGCGTGTGCTTGACCGGTAGCCTTCTTCCGTCGCCAAGCGGCACGTCGGCCGGCCGACTTACGTGTGAGCCTGCGTCATTCAGGCGCACTTGAGGTTAGGAAAACGAAGCAGTCGGATTAATCGCGCCGGGCTGCAGATCGAGACGTGGCACATTTGACGACATCGTTAGCAGCGGGAGTCTGCTGCGAGGGCCTAAGACTTGATGCATGCGCACTTCGCCGCTCGTTGTAGGGTTTGGGACGCGGATGACTGTCGTAGTTGTCCATTTCAAGATCCTACAACTTGACGTTAGGGGCGTTTCAAGCCTCTCCGGGGAAATTTCTCGCGAGACTGCCTCGGCAGCTGAGCGCGGAGATTCACAGCGAGTTCGATAATTTGAGAGTTCGACATCAGACCGTCGCCCTTCCATCCTGCGACCCGCGTCCATGCAGGTAGGTGATGTCACAATCCCCCGTTCACCTACGATCCTCGCCATACCCGCAGATGGAGGTACCGAGCTTCTCCCCCATGCTGGTGAGATCCTCCTGGTTGCTTGCGCCTGGAACGTGTGCGCCCTTGTCGCACATGACCACAGCTATCGCGTCATTGCGTTCGAATGGAGCGACCTTGGCCGGCTGTGGTCGAACTCGGCTAAGGTAATCTGGGCTACCTTGCGATTGCTGTCCCTCTAGCAACGATCAGTTCGACGCCTTTCGGCGTGTCGCCGTGACGCCAGAACTTGTCGTCCTACTTTGCTAGGACCACGCCCATTCGACTCCAGATGATCCTCTGTGGGCGTCGTTAGGCTCGCAGCAATTCTGGTTTCTGAATGCCGCTGCCCGGCGAGAACGTCTCGCCGAACAATCATCGACGAGGCGAGCGTGCCTGCGGTTGAGGACTCTCTTCTCGCATTGGCCCCTCCGCAGCGTCCTGCTCGTTGATCGCAAGCTCGCGTTCGACGCGGTCTATTGCGGGTTCGAACAGGTTGATGGTTGGCTAAGGTTCGCGGCTGCTTTGTCTTGCAAGGCGAGAGCGCGGGCGTGGGCAGGCGGTGTCCGCCACGAGCGGCGGCCCAAAAGGAAGCAAGCTTCCCGAGGGCTCGCATAGCCCCGACAGGACAGAGTCGTGGTCGACGCCTAACTTCGGCTCGGTCAATATATTGAAATCAAGCGCCCGCTCGCCGGACGCGGCGAGGCCAGGACAACCGAGGCCCCCTCATGCTGCGCGAGAGATCGAAATCGGCAGAGCGACTGCCCGGCTCGGCTTTAACTGGAGCTCGGCGTGTCGCTGGCCGCACGTACGGGAAGAGCGCCAAGCCAAAAGTCAACTTACTGGAAGTCGGACTTCCTCTCTCGCCTTTGTCGTCGCGTCGTAGATTCTGATCTGGAGCATGGGACGGCGTTTCTTGAGCTCCTCCGCTCCCGCCCATGCTCCGTCTCTGGTCGCGTACTCGGTTTTGAATTGGCCATCCACTTCGAGCACATAACCGGAAGCGGGCAGTCGACGAGTGGCAACCATTTTGTTCCTTTAACTCCAAAAGTGCGATCGTTGGCCCGCCTGAACTGGATCGCTTTGGTCGGGCCAGCAGGATAATGTCCGAATCGACTCGTGCGACGCGAGGGAGATCTAACCAGCAAGAATTGAGCGCGCCATCAAGACATCCAGAACCGCTTCAGCTGAATGCTCTGGGGTCTGCTCCATGGTCCTGAGATGAACGTCCGGTGTTGTTGGTGCCTCGTAGCACGAATCTACCCCTGAGAAGTTCTTGATTTCGCCGGATTTCACTTTTGAATACAGGCCTTTGGGGTCTCGCCGCGCGCATTCCTCGATCGGCGTATCGACAAAGACTTCTATGAACTCTTCCTTGCCAACCAGGCTGCGTACCCTGTCCCGTTCGGGCTTACTGGGCGAGATGAACGAGCAGATCACGATCAAGCCACTGTCCGCCATCAACTTGGCGACTTCACCGACTCGCCGAATGTTCTCCGCGCGGTCCGCCTCCGAGAAGCCGAGGTCCACGTTTAATGCATGCCGGAGGTTGTCGCCATCCAGCAGCATTGTATGCCGCGACATCGCAAACAGCTTTTGATCAACGAGGTTGGCGATCGTCGACTTTCCCGCGCCAGACAGGCCAGTGAACCAGATGATGCAAGGCTTCTGATTCTTGAGCGCGGCGCGCTCCCTCCTGTCCACGGTTAGCGCTTGCCTAGCAATATTGGTGGCCCGCCGCAGCGGAAAGGCGATCATGCCTGCGCCAACTGTACGATTCGTGTAACGATCGATGATGATAAATGATCCGGTCTTTCGATTGACGTCGTAAGGATCGAATACCGCGGGCATTGTCGTCGCAACATCGCAGAAGGCGATCTCGTTGAGGGAAAGCGTCCTGGCGGCCAGATGCTCACTCGTGTTGACGTCGATCCGATGCCTAATTGCGGCAATGCTGCTGGAAATCGTCTGCGATCCAATCCGCAGGACGTAGTTGCGTCCGGGAGCGAGCGGCTCCTTGTCCATCCAGATCACATAAGCGGCAAACTGGTCGGAGACCCTCGGTCGCTCGTCCGGTCGCGATAGAACGTCGCCACGGCCGATATCAATTTCGTCTTCCAGTGTAATGGTAACCGCATCCCCGGCTTCGGCGCCGACAAGGTCGCCATCGTGGGTCACGATCCGTTTGACCTGCGTGGTCCGTCCCGATGCGGCGACAATGATCTCGTCGCCCACCGAGATCCTGCCGGAAGCCACCGACCCGGCATAGCCCCGAAAATCTGGGTTCGGCCGGTTTACCCATTGGACCGGAAAGCGGAAAGCCTGACTCGCGGTGCCTGACTGAATGTCAATGCTCTCCAAATACTCGAGCAGGCAAGGACCATGGTACCAGTTAACACGAGCGGAGCGGTCCACGACATTGTCGCCGTAGCGAGCCGAGATCGGGATCGGAGCGATCGAGGTGAAGTTGAGACCGGCGGCAAAGGCCAGATAGTCACGGGTAATCCGATCGAAGCACTCCTTGTTGTATGCGACAAGATCGATCTTGTTCACTGCCAGCACGATATGACGAATACCGAGCAGCGAACAGATGAAGGTGTGGCGGCGGGTCTGAACCATCACGCCTTTGCGGGCATCGATCAGGATGATGGCGAGCTGGGCATGCGAGGCGCCGGTAGCCATATTTCGGGTATACTGCTCGTGGCCGGGAGTGTCGGCCACCATGAAGGAGCGCCGCGACGTCGTGAAGAAGCGGTAGGCGACGTCGATGGTGATGCCCTGCTCCCGTTCGGCCTCCAGCCCATCCACAAGCAGCGCAAAGTCGATATCGTTCCCAGTGCTACCGTGCTTGATGCTGTCGCGTTGTAGCACCATGAGCTGATCGTGGTAGATCATCTTGCTGTCGTGCAACAATCGGCCGATCAGCGTCGACTTGCCGTCGTCCACCGAGCCACATGTGATGAATCGCAGCTGATCCTTTGTCCTGGCCGGGACCGGTTCCGTTGTCGGGTTTGTAAGCATCAAAAGTAGCCTTCCCGCTTCTTCTTCTCCATTGAAGCGGCTTCATCGGTATCAATGAGGCGTCCCTGGCGCTCCGACACTGTTGTCTTCTGCATTTCCGCGACGATGTCTTCGATCGTCGTCGCCTCGGATTCAATAGCCCCGCTCAAAGGATAACAGCCAAGCGTGCGAAAGCGGATCATCCGCATTTCCGGCGTCTCGTCGCGGTTAAGCGGCAATCTGTGGTCGTCAACCATGATCGTCGCACCATTTCGACGCACTACCGGTCTTTGTTTTGCGAAGTAGAGCGGAACGACCGGTATCTCCTCGAACATGACGTATTCCCACACATCGAGCTCGGTCCAGTTTGACATCGCGAACACGCGCATGGTTTCGCCCTGGCGGATCCGTGTGTTGAACAGGTTCCAGAGCTCCGGCCGCTGGTCACGGGGGTCCCACACGTGCCCGGCCGAACGGAAGGAGAGTATTCGTTCTTTTGCGCGACTCTTTTCCTCATCGCGCCTGGCTCCGCCAAAGGCGGCATCAAATCCGTGAAGGTCGAGCGCCTGTTTTAGCGCGTCGGTCTTCATCACCTGGGTATGGAGCGTGGAGCCGGACTCGATCGGATTGACCCCGCGAGCGATGCCCTCCTCGTTGACATGGACGATCAGGTCGATGCCGAGTCGTCTGGCTGTCGCGTCCCGGAAGCTGATCATCTCACGAAACTTCCACGTCGTGTCGACGTGAAGCAGGGGGAAAGGCAATTTTGCCGGATAGAACGCCTTGATCGCAACGTGCAGCATCACGCTTGAGTCTTTTCCGATCGAGTAAAGCATGACGGGCCTTTTGAACTCGGCGACCACATCACGCATGATTTCAATCGATTCAGATTCGAGACGGCGCAGATGTTTCGGTAGCATATGTCTTCTTTTCAATGGGAGATCTCTGTTCTCCGCCGTTCGATGACTCCAGCCCGGAGCGAGAATATCCCGGCCGAACCGGCTGGAGACGACGCATGGCTCCTCCATGAGCTCAAGCCCGTTGGACGGCTGACTGGCGGACGGGAGCATCTCGCATTCCACCGCTGGCGCGGCCGGCCCCGCGTCACACCTGATCGGGAGATCAGCTCGTGCGAGTCAAGGAACTTGGCTAACTCAGCCCGCGTGTTTCGATCCCAAGCAGTCGGATCGCCTAGCGGATATTGAGAATCCGCTCAAGCCGCGTGACCTCGCCTCGCAATAACTCGATAGCCGCGTCGCGGTTGCGAATGGCGTCTAGCCCCCCAGCTCGATCAGCTTCTGACGCCAACAGCGCCTGTTGTAACTGCGCAGCCATCATGTGGACCGACTCTCCAGCGGCGGACGGGCCGGATGACGCTCCCGCCTTGGCACTTCGCAAATCCCACCAGGTTCGGAATGTCTGACGATAAAGTTCGGTTACCTCCCTTCCCCTATCCAGGACTCCGGCTTGCTGTGCATGTAGCAGTTCCTGCTCATATCCGAGATCGACCAAAAGCTCGACGCCGACCAGATCGGTCACGGTTTGCATCTCTTCGACGCTCAATTGGGATTGCCATGCGTTGACAGAGCTTTGGTCAACGGCGTTTCGTTGCAGGATTTTTCGATCTCCGAAGCTGCTCGATTGAAGATAATCTGCTTGTCTCATCCCGGCCGACGCGACGGCCGCTGGATCACAGCCCAGCCCGGTTAAGAGACGCCGGATTTCCTCGTCGGGATACGCCACGAGCAGTTCGTATTTAGCGAAGTGTGTCCGCGGGCGAGTGCGATGCGCGGCCAGCGTGGGAAGGCCCAGAGCCAAATCGGCGAGTGAAGTTATGATGGCGTCGGGCAGACGGAGCATGAGATCGGCGAGACCGGAGACGCTGATCGAATGCGGGCTTTCCACCCGCAGTGGGATGCCCCACGTCGATTTCAGCGAAGCGGCGATGGCATAGGGATTGCGCATCAGAAGGATGTGTGGCGCTTCTGGATAGACAGATTCAAGAAACTCAAGCGCCGTCCAATAGCGTGGTGTCTTGTCTAGGATGATGCGCTTTCCCGCTTCTGCCAGATACTGATCATATGCCGAATCGGCAAAAGCGCGGCTGGCGAGCATGCGATCTATCCGCCCCAGGAATTCGGAGGTCGCCGCCTCAATCAATGAGCTACCCGCCGGATGGCGCTGATCCACCCTGCCAAATGCTTCAAGGGCCAGCATCAACCAGGGTTCAGGCGGAGCCACAATGTCTGGATGATGCTGGAGCAAATGCGCCAGGAGTGTTGTCCCGGATCGTGGAAGACCGAGCAGAAAGCACACCGCCGGCGAACGGCCAAAACGTCCGCTCATCGTTCAGACCCTCGTGATTGAAAAGCGAACCCTGTCGGCGATCGCTCGATTGATCGAAACAACGCCAGCAGCAAAGCGCTTAAACGACAAGAATTTTGTCTGCCACTCATGACTTGAGAACCGTTCAGTTCGATCGATCGGCTGGATCACAGAAGGATAACTGCAATCGCCTCCTCGATTGCTCGGCAGTTGAAACGAAGTCACGCGCCAGCTCAATTGCACGAACATTGATTGGGTATATGGGAAGGTTGGAACCAACTATACCGACGTTTGCCGAACAACGCACTTGGCACATGGAAGTTATTACGTATAGTCCTCTGCGGCGCTGAAGACGTAAATGCGACATGCACCTCGCTGATGCTCTGCATACACCAAAGAAGTCCCTGCAAAAGAGCGGACCGCACGGCGAGTGCGGCAAAGAAGCAGATCATGTGGCCAGGATGCAGCATTCTGGTCGGCGCGCATCGCTCCCAACAGGACCGTGAATGCTGCCGTTGGTCCGCCAAGACACGCTGACCCAGAGCTCGGGCCTGCCTGTTTTTCGCAAGCCCATCCGCTCGAACGGTACGAAGGATTTGATTTACCGGCTCTTGCAGCGTTGTCCCTTCTCCTGATCCGCCCTAAGGTAGACCGGTAAAGGGTGGAACTGACTTAAGATGCCATCGGATTTACCTGATCCAGCAAGCGCGCTTGGCCGTATCGCGATCAACCGAGACGAAGATTGTCCGGCCCTCGAGGTGGGAGATCGGGTCGGTCCATGTGTGGGAGAACTTGCCGAATTGTGCCAATGTGCCTGGCATCAATGGGCCACGGGGACGATCCTGACGGTGGTAGCCTTTTGGGCGGCAAAGACAATCAGTGTACCGGTCAGCCTGTGTCACGCTTGATGCTGGTCGCGCCTTCGTTGGTGACGACCCACCCCAAAGCTGAGCGAGAAAAACGGTTTCCTGCGGCGCAAGTCCTTGGCAAGCGACGCGGATCGCGCTGATGTCGGTGACAACGAAAACGCGCGAGCATCTCGCCCCTTTGCCGAGCTCGCTGCAAGTGAAGCATCGCCTGGAGAGGACCCGTTCTGGCGTTCGGAGCGCAAAACGCGCAATCATCAGACATGAAGCTGGCTAGACATGTCGACTCTCCCGGCCTTCGAGTATTTCTTGAAGCAGCGCGGGCGAAGATGGTTATGGTCCGTTCAGACCGGCGAAGGGAAGCAAGTCATGACGGGGTCAGGACGTAGCCGCTCCGACGCCATCTATCAGGCCAACAGAGCTCTTTTTCAATTGCTGCTAAGCGCGCCATATTGCCTCGAAGCTCGAGCTAGCCAACAGGCGCGGCCACGTCCGCTTACGCCCAAACTTTAGCATGGCATGAGCTTCGAGGAATTATGTGGTCGTTCCATTTGGCTAAACTGATCAGCGATCTGTTTGGCCCAACAAGGCGGCCTTGCCGAAGTTGAAGATGCTGCTCGCCAAACAGATGGTGGATTCGGCGCCCCCTGCGGTAATTCGTCGAGACTGGTCAGCTTCTCGAAACTTAACGCGCCCAGCACTGGCGCGTTGTTTCGGCGGCTTCCAACCTGGCAAGTCATTCCGAGATGGAGCTTTTACCGCTTTCTGAGCTGCTTATGCCCAGATCTGAGCTCGGCTGGACCCCAATCTGCCGCGGTACTTCCCGCGTCCACGCCGAGCGGAGGCAGTGCGGCTTTCTTTCGTTAGGCCATGCAAGGAACCTGCGTCACTACCGACGGCCACGGCTCGCTCACACATCTTCGTTGATCTATTGTTGGTCTGAATGCGCCGACTCCGGCCAACTGCGCGACGACGCTCACTTTACACCGGCGCACCCGCCAACGCTAAGTGACATAGTTGCGACGATCTCTCTGTTGCTGATCTGAATACGCCCACGCGGCCCGAGCAAAATTCCGGGCGAGCGTCTCCTGGCGGTCTCGGCTGCTCAAGATTGGAGGTTTGGCCCCGAAGGCCGCTTCCCGAGGCCCGGGACTGATGCTGGGATACACAATGACTCGTGGACCAGCACACTGAGTAGGACAACGAGCTGCTCCGAGCAGCGGAGAACTATCTGGATCTCGGCGCCGGGACGCAGCTGCTTGATCCTCTTTGTCGCCCATTATGAATCGCGCTCGGAGGGCCGGCGATACCGAGGCCCGACCCGTCAATTCCAACGTCTCATCGATCGAAATGGCAACGATACTGCCGAGTTCTTGTTTCGCCGATGATGCCGATCGTCCTGAACAATGCGGCACCCAATGGTCGCTGCTGCTCGTCGATCGCCGCAACGGGCAGCCACCGGTCTCCGAACAGAACGACACCATTCGCGGATTCACTGAGAGCCGTACAGCAAAGCTTGCAAAGGGCCTCGACCTGAAGCCAGCTGAGATGGCCAACAGCCACAATTGTGGCGCCGCTGCTTTTCTTCAAACATCCAACGGCGCCGAGCGCCCTCTCGGCAATTTCTTGCGGGGAAACCTTCGAAATGGGGCTATGGTTGAGACTACGTCTTCACTCGCAATCATCCATCGCACGCGGTCTTCGTTCTCGAAGTCGACTAAGACACTTCATCAAAGATGAGGAGGCGCTGGAGCCCGTTCCGCGACAAGAGGCCATTTGCACGTCCGCGAAAAACTCTCTCCGCGCGGATCGGAAAAGCTAGTTGGCGATAAAATTTCGTCTCACTGTGGAGAGCGGCCCGCGAGCCGCCCTACCGCGCCTGTACCCAGCGTTGCTCAACATTACCGCTGATGTCCCAGTCCGATTCCAAGATTTAGCGCCTTTTGGCGTAGCGCACCGACGCTGCGTTTGGTCATTTTTGCTAGCTTTATGACAGGGGTCCGAGCCTTCGAATGAGCTTTGAGGTCTTTGACATCTGCCTTCGTCCACTCGCGCCGCTTAACGCGTTTCTTGGTTGCCTTTTTCACGATGAATGCTCCTTTTGAGACGAGCGGCTTGTAGCATAGTTTTTCCGGAGGGACGATCGTAAAAATGAGGCAATCATAGGAACTCGCGCCAGGGTAAAAGCTCGGTAATGTCTTCACGCGGTGTTTGCGGGCTTCGTTATGTTGAAATGCAGCCCTCAATCGAGCCTTTCTACTCGAAGCTAAGCAGGAAGACCTACATGTTCTGGAATGAGCATTCCAATCGGAATGAACCTGAACAGCTCCGACTCGGGACGTTCGTGATTCGAATTAAGCCTAGGGCGATCAAACATCGAGGCCGTGTGAGACATCGCGGGTCTCTTGCTGTGGTCGTCGCCTTAACGGTTGGCCCGCTGTGTTATCAAGACGCGGAGCTCCCTCGGAGCTGCGCTCAAATACGAGAACAGTCTCGTCTTCGTGCCCCTCGTCCGGGCTCAGCTCAACGGCTCGGGGAAGGAAGGGCTTTCACGTCTTTTCAAGAAGGACGTAGATGGAAAGACGCTGTGGTTTCAGCGTTCCCTGTGATGTTTTGGAGAGAGGCGGCCGACGTGAAGATCACGGGCTAGGCTTCAGCTTTGATCGCGCGGTGGTCCTCGACACGAGCCTAGCGGTGAGGTTCACACGTGCCGAGGTCACATCGGAATGTGCGACAGATCGCGCTCGATGCCCGCGCAATTGACGCCCTCCACCCAATCTCACGATCATCATGCCCAATTTCGGGGATAAGCTGTTTGCTGAAAGAGAAGTACGAGAAGCCTTCCAGATGACATGCTGAGGCCATATCGACGGCTTCGTAAGAAGCCAGACTCCCCGTCAGGACGCCAGAGGCGGTCGCGGTCAGAGCGTAGAAGGCCAGGCAGGATCCCTGGCCAGGCGACGTCGTCAACCAATACCCAGGTTCTCCGCACCGATTTTGCCTGAACGACTCTCCTTCATCTCGTAACTGACCCGGGCGCCTTGCGCAAGATTGGTGTAGCCGGCCTTCGAACGCGCCGATGTGCCCGAAGACGTCAGCTCCTGCATCCTCAGATTGGATGAAACATAGCCCTTGACCGCGCTGAACCACTTTACAGTACCCATCGCCACCGCATTATCTCCAAACTGCACTTGCGCAATCTAACGGGAGCACGTCGCCATCAGCAAGGCTTGAGTGGCAAGCCGTCACGCCAGCCCTTTGCGCGGACTCATCGCGGGGAGCGCTTTCCGCGCGCGCTCGTTCACGGCTGAGACACCAGCGGAGATTATTGAGCTTCTTCCGGGATCTGCCGCTCAACCTGACCTCGCGAAGCCTCCTGATCGCGCTGTTCGAGCGTCTCAAGGGCCTTCCTTCCCTCCTCCGTGATAATACAGCACCCCGCCTCCCGCTCGGTCAGCCTTTGGCCGAAAATATCGAGTTGAGGCGCGCGGCTCGCGATGCTTTATTCGCGCCGGCCACTCTGTGCCGCTGCTGTAATAGATGACTAAATGCTGTTTAATGACTTCGATGATGGCCCGGCCGTACGGCTGTCCGGCAAGTATCTTCAGTATGGACAGCTGAACACTCACGCGCGCATGCAATCGACTCAAGGAAAAGCTTCATAATACTTGTCCTGCGGAAAAGCGCAGCGCCCGTACGCCCCGTTTCGAAAGAACCTCGCTCCTTAAGACTAATGAAGCAAGGTACCCGCCTGCTGGCGATGCCGTAAGCAAGGTTCTCGACGGCATCGGCAACATCCTGCCCAACTTGTTTTCCAAGAACGGGTCAACTTAGATGCCGCCGCGGCTACGCGTTTGACGAGCTCCCAACTGCAGCCTTCGACCGATTTGAGACCAAACTACGTCGGTGGTAGCCGCGCTGTTGCACATCTTTGCGAATGAGTTCGCTCACTAAACGTACCGCCCGCTTCTTTCGCTTCCAGTTGCCCTCCAATCCCACGGGGATCGCGAAGCCTCGCGGAACGACTAAAAGATCGCGTTTTCCGTTCAAATAAATATCGAACATGCCGTCCCTCGTTCGACACGAGCGTAGATCGCCGGTTCATCTATTTGGTGACATGAAAGCAACAGTCGCGTCTAGAGGCTCTACACGGATCTTCTCCGGTTCGCCCTCCCGTGAGCGTGCATAGAGCTGAGGCTCCGGCCCGCATTGGGGCGAACAGGCGCATCAACAAGCGCCGCGGGCGATCCGCTGTCTACCAGTTACGCCTCTCTGCAGGCTCTTGGACGGCAGAATGTACTACACCAAGTTATCGGGGCGATCGGATCGCGCCTAGTTTGCAGATTCACGCCGCAATTCAATTGCACGGACTTTCCCGGCCAAACTCAAGCTAACCGCCCCATATCGGCTTGCAGTGCAGGCGGGGTTCGAAGTTCTATCACGTCGGCGAAGACTGTCCAATCTCGGACGCTTTTTTGCTTGCAGAAATCGGTTTCCGCCTGCTGTGCAGCAGCACCCAGCGAGGCGGCGTCGACCTTGAACGCTGCCTGACAGGCGCGATGCTCGTGGCCCATATCGTCACAAACGGTCTTAATGAACCGAACGTTAAATGAAGGCATGGTACGATCTTCCCGTGGTTTGCTCATCTTTCATTCTGCCATTCGAACGACAAGAGTATTTGATCTGCCTCAAGCAGCATCCCCGGGGGGATGTCCGCTCCCGAGCTGTGGTCAATAGCGGCGCGGCGCGAGCGCTTCTGTTATCCCAGAGATCCCGCCATCGCTTTCCGTCTGAGCTTGCTAATCTCGCTCTGTTTGAAACGGCCGATGGAGAGCGCCTTCCGGTCCGCTCATGCCCTCGACCGACAAGATCGAGTCAATGATCGAGGAAGGTCTCGAACAGACGATTGAGAGCAGCATGCGCTGCCCGAGACTGCCGACTGTTGATCTCTATCGATCCCATACTCGATCACTGTCCGGCTCGCAGCGGACGCTCGAGCTCAGCCATTCTGGACGCGCATCGGCAAGTTTTGACCTGTATCAATACTGCGGCGGCCGCCTACTGATAAAAGTGATCTTCCGGTCCAAGGTCCATACATGGCATAGAGAAAGACTTGGCGCCCCATCATCTTTTCATGTCCAAATACCGGCGACCGAGTTCAAGGACTTCTGTCGGACTCACCCGAGCCGTGTGCGATGACCTGCACCCGATGTCCTGTGCCGCTTGCGATGGCGTCCACTTCATCGACCTGCGGACCGGCGCGATGATCGGTGCCGAGCGCAGCTAGACCCATCCGAACGGCGTCTAGCGAACTCCGACGTCTTCCCGTTCTCCTTTTGGGAAGCCGCCCCGCTCGCAAGGGCGGGGCCGACGTCATCACAACCGAACGCCCACGCTCGCCTCGTGGGACAAGGAGATTGGTCACCAACGGAGGAGATGTTTCGACATGACAGACCACCGCGACATTTGCCACGGCACGGGCCAGATTGCGGGATCGGCCGGCCAGCTTAGCTTCGGCAGAACAGCGACGAATACGAACCGTCGACGGCTTGAGCTGATCCAAATCAAATCGATCCAAGCCGGGGAGTTGCTTCGCAGCGCCAATCCTAATATTTCAGTTGGCGAGCGGATCATGTCCCAGCACGATAGGTTCAACAGCGCCACGGCCGATAAGATCCCGGCCGCGGCTGACGCGATCGAGACCACGCGCCGCCTTGATAACACCGCGCTGAGCCTGCCCGCGTGGCGGCCAAGCGATCTCGTCCGTAGTGTTCCGAAGGTTGCCTGAATTTGTCAGCCCGCAGCAATGAACTCCGCCTGACGTCTATTGGCGACCTGACCTGGGAGCGACTCGAAACGGCGCCTCCCTTTGATCGGGATCTGGAGATTGCCGTGATTGAGGGCAATACCATTCACCGGGTGGTCTTCCCTTGCCGCCGGATCTTCGGCGGCTGGATCAAGGCCAAGTCCGGAGAACACGTCACCGTGCAGCCGACGCACTGGCGGATCTGGCCCAGTAGCACCGTTCAGCCTACACAATAGATTGACGTGAGTTGAGGCCCCGACTGCGTCCGGTGGCTTCTCGTGGGAAACAATTGGATCGATGAGAGGCGTGACACGAAACATGTCTGACCACATCTGGTACTGCTATCTGCTCTGCTCCTCATCAGCGTCGCCCTTCTTGCGAAGGGCCTCAGACCAACTCCGCAAACATGATCGCAACGACCAGCGATCTGCCATCAATGATCGTCGCCGAGATCCAGATTCAGCAGGTCGCGCTGAGCCTGATACGCAACTCAATCGAGGCCATGGCTTCCTTGCCCTCGCCGCGAATTGACGTCCCAGTTGTCAGGTCGATAGGTTTACCGTTGCTCATAGGCGACCCCGCATCAGCCCTGCGCCGAGCGCCTGTTCCAACCCTGTGTCACGACTAAAGAGCATGGCACGGTTCTAGGGCTGTCAATCTGCCGAACGATCATAAAGACATATAGCGGTCACGTCGTCGCGGAAGTGAACCCGGGCGGCAGCACGATCTTTCAGTTCACCGCGCGAGTTGCGGAGCTCAGTGAAGAGACATGATTGGACGGCGCATTCTTGTGATCGACGATGACGCGGCGATTCGGGACTCGCTCGCGTTTCTGCTTGATGTTAACGGCTTCTACGTAGCAACCTATGCGACGGCGACCGCGTTTCTCAACGACGTCGCGAGCGGTCCGGTTGACTGCATTGTGTCAGACGTCCGCATGCCAGGTATGAGCGGTCTCGAACTGGTCCGCAAAGTGAAAGCCGATCGCGTCGAATGCCGCGTGGTTCTGATAACTGGCCATGGCGATGTATCGCTCGCAGTAGAAGCGATGAAAGCGGGTGCGGTCGACTTCATCGAGAAGCCTTTCCAAGAGGAGGTTCTATTGCGTGCAATCGATAGCGCCTTGGAAGCCCGGCCAACGAGGCCGGCCGATGACGCAGCGAAACTGCAGGCGCAAGCTCGCCTCGCGGGCCTCTCGTCGCGCGAGCGTGACGTCCTGCAGGGGCTAGTAGCCGGCAAGATTAACAAGGTCATCGCCCATGATCTCGGCATCAGTCCAAGGACGGTCGAGGTTTACCGCGCGAACCTCATGGCCAAGGCCAATGTCCGCAGCATCTCTGAGTTGATGCGAATCGCCATTACTGCAGGACTCTGACAGCCGCGCAAAGTGGCGCCGGTGGCTTATTCATGTATCAGCCTCGACCTGCTGGTGATAGGCGGCTAGGGCCGTTCTCGATACTCGGCGGTATCGCGGGAGATATCCTTGATGCGACCGCCATCTCATCGCTGACCTCGCACTGACGGCAAGAATTCCAGATGAGGTAAAAACGCCGTCGCAATCGGCGTCATCTCCATTCAACGTGCCCTCCTCACCGGGCTTACGTGTAAATACTTAGGGGCTTCTACCTACGGAAAACATCCAAATTTCCGGGCTCGTCAGGAGCAGCCAATGTGCGTCCATCTACGTTCGCAACATAGCTCCGCCGCGCAGGTCAAGCCAGCCAGTGTTACCGAGACCCGCCGTCATCGGACCGGCGTCTTGCGTGGGCCACTCAAGACCGTAGACCGTGAAATGGCAGAAACTCTTCCAGCCTACATTGTGCCTCCAGGAGCACCGCAATGATCATGGATCTTTTGCTTCGAGAGCATCGCAACATCGATCTGCTCCTCGTCGCTCTTCAACGCGAATTGGAGATTTTTGAGAAAGGGATCCGTCCCGACTATGAGGTCATTCGCGCGATTATCAGCTATTTCGAGGTTTACCCGGAGGTGTATCATCATCCGCAGGAAGACTTGATTTTTGCCAAACTCAAGGCTCGCGATCCGGATATCGCTACAATCGTCGGCGACCTCGCCCTGGAACACCAGGAGGTCGTCCACCGTTTGCATCACTTCGCGCAAGCTATCGATGCCATCCTCGCGGACCGTGAAGTCCTTCGGCAAGACGTCGGCAACATCGTACGAGACTTTATCGTACGCGAGCGGCACCACATGATGTGGGAAGAACGAGATTTCTTTCCCGCCGCCCTGAAGGCTCTCTCGGCTCAACATTGGACCGAAATCGCTTCCGCCCTCACCGATCATGGAGATCCGCTATTCAGCAAGGCTGCGGCAGCGACTTCCGATGCACTAAGAGCGCATATTCTGCAATTGGCGCAAGAAGCTGAGGCCGAACGGAGCTCGCTCGCGCGTTCGTCCGCCTAGGCCGGTAACCCGCGACACGGCGCCCAAAACGGATGGGCTGTGTTGACTGCTGCCGGAGGTCGAGCTCATGCTCGTCCGATTGAATACGGATGCTCGCCCGGCGTAGGCTGCCGTACGACAGAACGGCTTCCGCGCAATATGATTGCTTGCTCGACCACCGGAGCAAACGGCATGGCCGAGCCTTCCTGAGCTCTGGTTCCGGCACGTTCCACAATGTGACCGCCGGTCGCTTTCGCTCCTCATAATCTCGATGGAGCCTTGAGATCGCAGAAATGCGCGGCTGATGTAGCCGCGAGGGGTGGGCTAAATGGAGCCGTCCAAACGTGCGCAAGTCGGAAAGTCGACAAAGAGGACACGAAAAGCGATGCGAACTGCCGCCTATTACCTGGCACGAACAATGCAAGTCCTCGGCATGCCCAGGCTTCTCCTGCTGGGCATGTCCAGACGGCAATTAGGGCTGCCGCTGGAGACTGAGGTTAGCGGCGCGTGACATAGAGGGGAGCGCCTGCCCGCGTAGGACAAGCGGGCACCCCGTCGCGTCGCCGCTAACTTCGTGCGCTCGCACATAGGAGACGTTTCCCGCTTGAAATGACGTGTGGATGAAGACCAGGAAGGCCAGCAGTTGTGAAGAGAATGTCTGGAAAACGCGCGCTATGGTTCTGTCTCAGTCGTTCTCTGATTTGCCTTGCGGTGCTGGTTGCCACGAGCAACGGTGTTGGCGCGAACGACAGCTCCCTTATCGAAAGAGTCAAGTTAACGTGGCGAGCGCAAGACGGTGAAACGATAGAGCAAATTCTCTCCAACGTCTCCAAGGTGGCACAGTTCGTTCCTGGAACGTGGGGCGTAGCTCAAGGGGTTGACCGAGATGAATCTGTTTTCGTTTCGTGGACCAGGCACCGGGGCAATAAGTCGGACGAACAGTACGTTATCACCTGGAAGATAGCGCTTGACGGAAGGGTTGAACTTGCGTCCACCTATGCAAAGCCGATGGAATTGGGCTGGCACGCCCTGGCGCTCTCGTTGATCGCCAGTGAGGTCTCGGATGGCGAAAAGAACGCAAATCTTCGCTTTCTTCATGATCCGGCCAACTTCAACTTTGTGACGACCATGCAAGGCCAGCTCGGCACCCTTCTGCGGCAGGGCCGCTGCACTATCGTTGAACCTGTTGGAGTGGACTACTTGCCGAAGCCGAACGACGAGCTGACCGAGAAAGGTGGTGTGTGGCGCGTTCTGCTTTTGGTGAACTGTAATTCCCCAGGGCCCCGTTTTTTTACCCACAACGGGCTCATCACTTTCGAGAAGGGCGAAGGACAAGATTGGCAGCCGCAATCCTCCCTTGCCAAGCGCATCGCGGCCTTTCCTCCTGGCTCCTGGTTCGATCGCAAGAAACTGGAAGGATTGGAGGGGCGCGAAAGCCTTCAGTAAATGGCCACGCAGCGAGGGCCTGGTCAGATCAGCCGATCTGTTGGGTGAGTATGTAGCATGCTGATTGAGCCTCGACGATCGACGACGCTTGCTTACCTAGAAAAGCTGCATCGGTCCGCGTGGCGGGTCAATATGCGGTCAGTACCACGCAAGAGCAGCCGCCCGTCGGCCGCCTGCGTCATGAACAATCTGATTCAGTTGTCCGAACGAGGCCGATAGATCAGGTGCAGCGCGGAGGCGAAACACCATAATGTGATCACCACCAGCCTGTCTGCTCCACGAAAGAGGGCTCCAGGTTCTGCAGCATTCGCGCAAATGAGAGAGCGACTCATTTACGAGGCGAGCGTTGAGCTGAACTCCGCGCGCCTTTGTCCAAAATGGTCCGAGGAAGCGAGACCAGATTTCTTTCGGAACATTGAAGTGTTCGTGACGAAAATTTACGGCGAAGTGTCATCGCCTCGTCGAAACCGCCGGCAGCCTTCTGTCTGCCGATGAAAGTTGCACGAAGCGTCGCAAGGTCGCTCCTCCACGCCTGACTTCCGCTCGGCCGCCGAACATCGACGCTTTTTGTTCAAGCCCGTGAGAAACAGCGTTTGAGAGTACGGATTTTCCGTGCATCGCAAGTTCAAGCGGTGGGGATCTCTTTTAGGCCGAAACGGTGCAGTGCGCGCCCACTGAGAGAGACCGGCGAGGCTCGAAGGATACCTGAAGAAATCGCTTGAATCTCACGCTGCGTCAGGTCGTAGGTAGGAAACTCACGACAAGCTTGTACAAAGCACACGTCGGCGATGCCAGCCCAATAAAAGGACATGGTGTGGTCAAGCAGTCGAATGCGGCGGGGCCGGGTCGTGCGTGAAAATGGATCAAGAGCGAAAGGTTATTGTCGGGATGAAACACCGCGTAATGAAGGTCGCATTGCTCGCGGTCATCACATCGCCGGTCTGCGCGGCGACACTTAGCGGCGCTCCGCGCATCGTCGACGGCAATACGATCGAGATCGAGCAAACCACGGTTCGGCTCTCAGGCATCGAAGCACCTGAGACTGATCAGATTTGCCTCGACGCCCGCGGCGGCAAATGGGCCTGCGGCGTAGCTTCTCGCGACGAGCTTATCAAGCATTCGAACGGGCGAACTTGGGATTGTCATACCACAGGAGTTGATAAGTACGAAAGGTCACTCGGCAGGTGCTTCATCGAAGGCGAGGATGTGAACGCCTGGATGGTACGCTCGGGCTGGGCACTATCATGGGGTCCATCTATCCCTAGCTACGCTGTATCCGAATTGGTGGCGAGTACAGCCCTTGCGGGGCTGTGGTCGGGGGCGTTCATCGCACCTTGGGAGTGGCGTCGCCGCAACAGGTGGACGATCATCGTCGGCGCGAGCTCCGTTCCGGTCGACGCTCGGCAGCTCCTGCTCGGACCCGCTCTGCTATCGGACCCGCCGTCGCCCGAGTGCCTGATAAAGGGCGCCCCGGACCGCAACGGCGATCGCATTTATCACCTGCCCGGACAACTAAATTACGGACAAATCGACATGGCGGAGGAGCCCGGTGGGCGCTGGTTATGCAGCGAAGCGGAAGCCGTGGCCACCGGCTGGCGTAAAGCCGCGCGCTGAGGCAACACGCATTGTCCATCCGACCAACATCGCGCCGCTCGCTATTGCTCTTCGCCTTTTCGGCGGCTTGCCTGCGGCTTAGCAACAACATTGTCGATGCGAAGGAAACAAGGGCGCTGCCCAAGCCTGATAACCTGCTCTCGCCGGATGCTGCGCTGAAGCGGCTGATGGAAGGGAACAATCGCTATGTCGAGGGCGCATCAGGAGGCGATGATTTCAAACGCGAGCGCCAGGTTTTGGTCGATGGGCAAAATCCATATGCAGCGGTTCTGAGTTGCTCCGATTCACGTGTGGCGCCTGAACTTGTCTTCGATAGCGGACTTGGATCTGTTTGTCTGCTGCCCCGCCGGCAACTTCGCCAGCGATGACACGCTCGCCAGTATGGAATATGCGGCCGCCGTGCTGAACACGGCGGTGATCCTGGTAGTTGGCGACGATCATTGCGGTGCGATAGACGCCACGATCAAGTCACTCCACGACGGTCAGCCGCCGCCGGGGCACATTTCATCCCTCGTTGCTGCTCTTGCACCCGCGGTAAAAGGATCTCTCCAGCAAAGCTGGTGACACGTTCGCCGATGCGACCCCGACAAAATGTAATCGATAACGTCAACAAACTCAAATCGACTGGGCCGATTCTGAACGCGGCAGTTGTGCAGAGCAGGCTGAAGGTCGTCGCGGCCCTGTATCGGCTCGACACCGGAAGGGGCGATCTGCTGGGCTGACGCTGGCGCCTTCGCGCGGTCGGCTACTCGTGTGCCGCCTAACCAGGGCTTCGGTCGAGTTCAGCGGAATTCGCACGTCCATCGGCGGCATCAAACGCACCGAATACAATTCGCTCCACAATTGTCACAGCTTCGGGAGGACCTTTGGTATGCGCGGCCTCTTAGTTCTCCTTCTATTCTACGTCACTCATGTTGGCAACGCGAGGCCAGCACCAAGAAACACACATACCACCGCCGACAGCATTCATACTTCCACGTTGATGTGTTGGGCCAACAGAGGTGGTTCTAGCGGCAGATTGCGGTACGAGGCATGCTATCACTACTTTGGCAGATTGTGCTTTCGCCGCTGTTTTTCAAGGATTTGCTTTCGGCAATATGGGCAGTGCTGAGGCGGCGGCCGGAGGATGAGATCGACGATTGCGTGGCGCACGGCGGGCATGGTTGGTTGAGGCGGAGGCCCGTTGATTCTTTTTTTTCCGACCCGCGCATGCGAGGCGACGATGTTGCAGGAAGGCGTAGGCAATCATTGTCATCAGGGCGTGGCGATGAAGACCTTGCCATGATCGCCCTTCGAAGTGATCAAGTCCAAGCTCCTCTTTCAACTGCTGATGCGCCTGCTCACAAATCCACCGTACCTTGATGGTGGCGGCCAGCGTGCGCAGATCCGTCGCCGCAAGAAGATTGGCGAGATAGTATTTCTTCTCCCCGGAGGCACGTTGCTCGCCAATGAGCCAGGCTTCGTCGCCCGGGAGATGCTGCTGACCTTTATCCCATATCCGCTGCGGAGGGCCGTCGGCGGTCCGGACACGGAGAGCAGCAAATCGGGCTTTAAGCCGACCTTTCGTCCCGCTACGCCAACTCACGGTTTTCCATTTGGCGCTGGCCAGCATTTGTTCTGCCGCAATCGATAAGATATCGGGCACGTGGTGCTTTCGTGGTTTCCCGCGGACTTTGGTGATCGGCCAAATGAGCTTCACATCGACCGGATACACTTTCAGGTGCCGAGGGATACCGACAGCCCAGGCCAGCCCGCGCTCTGTTAGCCCTTGTCGAAACGGTGCGCTGAGTCCGTATCCTGCATCCGCCAGCACACATCCAAAGCGCACGTTGGCCGCCATCGCGCGGTCAATCTCGGCCAAAGCAATCTCCGGCTTGGACCGTGGCGTTCGGTGTTCGACTGGCACGCGAGCGCGCTTCAAACGAGGCATGTTGCTTGTCCAACTGTCAGGCAGAAAAAGACGTAACGCGACCATCACTGGCACTTCGCCGCGCGCAAGCGTTAAAGACACCAGCGTTTGGCAATTTGCCGTTTTGCCGAGAGCCGACGCGTATTGAGCCGCAACACCGACCGAGCGCTCCCCCTTCTTCGGCAGCGAGGTGTCATCAATAACCAGCACCGCATCCCTGCCGCCGACAAGTCGGTCCGCCTGATTGAGCAGCTCTGTCTCCAGCGGCGTCGGGTCCCAGACACCGTCCGCAATGAAATGGTGCAACTGGTCGTAGCTGCTCGTGGCAAGGCGTTCTGCCATCGGCTGAACGCTCTTGCGATCGCCAGGACCGATCAATCCCGCAACATATAGAGGACACATCCGCTGCCGGGTCTTATGACCCAGCCGGTCCAAGAACGGCATCAGCCAGCGTTCGAGTTCGTCTTCCCATCCCGGCATGGTCAGCCCTCCAAGAGCCGACCACCCATGAATCATTGAAAAATTGATTCGGGAATCCTCTAAAACGCGGCAAAATCAACAATCTGCCAAAGTAGTGCTATGCCGTGTACTCATTAAACAGCTGGTCGCCCGATGTCGGCTCTACCCGCAACAGCGGCGAAAGAGCGGACATTTCCCGAGTTCGCCGGAAGGGTCAAAACCAGCCGTACCCGCCGGGGGCAGCGTCCGCTTGAAGCAGAACGCAGCTTGCGTATCTGGGGGCGCATCAATCCGCTATAGTCGCGCGCAGATGGCTAAATTGTCCTTTGCCCGCATCGGCTGCGGTAGCCCATACATGCACGAGCACCAGAGCCACTCGACAGGACCGAACCGATAGCGGCGCAGCCACCACGCGCTGAACACCACCTGCGCGACATACAAGAAAATGCCGATCGCCAGTGTCCCGGCCACACCGAGGCGGCCAAACTGGCCTAGACCATAGCCGTAAAAGATCCAGCCGCAGATCACAGATTGCGCCAGGTAGTTGGTGAGCGCCATGCGGCCAAGCGGCGCGGCCCAGCCCAGCATCCTCCGTCCGCCCGAGAGGTTCACAGCGGCGATAACTGCGGCCGCATAACCCAGGGCCAACACGACGGCCCCCAGCTGTGTCACCGGAAGATGCGCCCGCCCGAGCGACGGCCATCGAAGAGCTCTTGTCCTGCTGCCGCGAGACTCAATCCGCCGCCGATAAGAATGCCAAAGATTACGACGACGAACAGCAGGCGTCGGTTCGCCGAAGCCCGACGCAAAACCCCGCTGCGCCACGCGAAGGCGCCGACCAGGAACAGCGCGACAGTGCGCGGAAAGACCATGACGTGCAGCGGAACAATGGCCGGCACCTCGCGGATCCGGAACGCGAGCACATCGAAAAATCCCCCCGCGCCGTAGGCACGCGTCGCGTCCGCGGCAAGAGCGGCCATCTCGGCTGCACCCGGCAGAGGCACGATCGGCGCTAACAGCAGCATGGTGGCGTAGAGCCCCAGGAGCAGCAGGGCTGCACCCGCTATGGGCCACCTCGCGCCCAGGAACGGCAGCACCACGAGGCCCGCCAGCGCATATTCGACGAGAATGTCGCCGTCCCAGATCAAATAGAGATGCACCAGGCCAATCGCCAGCAACACCACCTGCCTTCGCACGAGCAAGATCATGCGCTGTGCGTTGCCGGCAAGCTGCTCTAATTGGATGGCGAGGCCGACGCCGAACAGCAGCGAGAACAGCGCAACCGCCTCGAAGCCGACGGCGGCCGTCAGCACAGCCTCGACCGCCCGGTCGAGCGGCCCCGCGCTCGGCAAGAACGGCGCGAAGATGGAGACCCGAAACACGGTCACGATTTTCATGGCGAGCACGCCGAACAGGGCCAAGCCCCGCAGAACGTCAATCGCGTCGAGCCGCTCCGACGGGCTCATACGCTTTGGAGGCGCGTCGCTCGCTGGCGCGGTTCGCGAGCCGATGCTTCCGCCGTTCATTGCAGGACTCCCCATTTTCGATGGAGAGATTTAGAATGCCGCCTTGTGCCGCGTCACACTACCTGAATTGGGGGGCTCGAAATCTCTGCTATACGGAGCAGTATCTGTGGTTGTCCGAATTTCGGCGTTTGAACGATCCGATGGAAGGATCCTTCCAACTAGACGTTCGGAAGTCTATCGACACCACGAGGTGGAGTAAGGGTGTTCTCCGCAGCCCAAAATTGGAATTTGTTGCTTTAGCGACACCAACGACAACGAACTAGCTAGGGCCTGAACTCATAACGTGCTGCCAGCCACAGAAGCGAGTTGGACGAAGGCAAGGTAGTTTCCCGCAAGCCTGTCGTAGCGCGTCGCCACACGACGACATTGTTTGATCTTGTTGAAGAACCGTTCGACCTGGTTACGAGCGCGATAAAGGTACGGGCTGAAGCAGATTGGATTGCTGCGGTTGCTTTTCGGCGGGATGTTGGCCCACGTGCCCTTCTTCGCGGCAAGCTCCCTGATCCAGTCGGCGTCACAGCCAAGGTCGGCAAGCAGAATTGAGCCGGGCTTTTCGGGCAAGTCGAAGGTCGTGGGCCTCGCCCGGATTCAAGGCCAACCGTACCGGGAAACCATTGCTATCGACCACCGCATGGATTTTACTCGTCAAGCCGCCGCGTGACCTTCCCATCGATTGGCGCCAATTGCTAGTGATGCAGGCTCCATGTTGATGCACGCGAACAATCGAGGTGTCGATCATTTGGACAGCGGCATCGTGGGCCGCAGCAAGTGCGTCTGTGATGCGGCCCCAGACACCAGCCCGCCGCCAACGGACAAAGCGGTTGTAACATGTGGTGTCGGACTACACATCTCTGGCAGATCACGCCAAGGTGCTCCAGAGCGCAAGACCCAGAAGATTCCATTGAGGACACGACGGTCGTTAACCCGCGGAACGCCACGCGGCTTGTTCGGCAGCATGGGCTTGATGGCAATCCATTCATAATCAGCGAGTTCGTAGCGAGGTGACTCAACGGGCACGAACATGGAAATCGTCACCAGCATCAGCGAGATAAAGCCCGGCGAGACATCGACGCTGCATATTCATCATGGTGACGAGTCGTACTACTTTCTTGAGGGCGGTCTCATCGAGTTACCCGATGGAAAGCAGGTGCCTATTCCGATCGGCGCCGTTGGGATGAATGTTCGGGATGTGCCTCATCGGGCTTACAAGGTGGTCGGCGACAAGACGCTGAAACTTCCGACGGTGCATATCGTCGATAAAGGCAAGCCCCTCTACGATAAGCCGGCAGCTAAATAGAAGGCGAAACCGACGTCCGCTCATGTGAAGGGTTTCGGAGGCCGGTCGATCGAGGGACAGCGCCGCGCAATCGGCGGCCGGCGTCCGAAAGCCTCCAAGGCAGGAAACCGCGCTTAGGGAACGTGAGGCCGTGCCGCAGGTGCTATGGGGATTTGAGCGCCGCGGGCAAGCTGGCTGATTTGCATGGAGCCGTTGCAACGAGTTGTGCGACGGCGAAGCGGCTGACGAATGTACGGCGGAAGGTGTCGAACTGAACAAGTGGCCCCAGTTTGGGAGCTTGAATCACGGGCGCCCGGCCGAGCACAATGCTTTTGCCATGTCAGGCCGACTTGTCCTCACGGCTGCCCTCAAGCTTATCTCGCAAGGCCGTGATCACGCGATGGACAATCCGTATATCCCTGACCGACAGCCCTTCTGAAAGATCGTTGATCCAGGGAGCCTGCAATTCCATTGCGGCTTGGAAGGCGCGCTGTCCATTCGCAGTGAGCACGACGAGCTGCGCCCGTCGGTGATGCGGGTTGACCTCAAAAGATACGAGGCCCTCCCTGTGCAGATCATTGATAATCCGCTGCACGTTTTGACGATTGCCGCCGAGGTCGCGTGCGAGCCAAGCGACCGGTTGGGGACGTTCGGCGGACACAATGGCGCCAAGCACCTGCCAGCGTGCGCTTGTTAGGCCAAGCGGGGCGACCAGACGGTCGCCGGCCGTCAGAAGTAGGCTGTCGAGCCTGAATAGATCGAGAACAAGGTCGGTCAGGGCTTCACCCTCGGGGGTTCGCTTGGCTCTTTTCATTTGTCACCATTGTTTTATCTTGACATCATAATGTCAAGCTGTTATGTAATCATAATACCAATTAGGCATCGTATATTAAATAGCAATGGAGCCACTCATGTCGCTGCTACGCCCACTCGACCCTTCCTTTCCGATCGACCGCCAGATCGCTATTGGGGGGGGGGGGGGGGGGGGGGGGGGGGGGGGGGGGGGGGGGGGGGGGGGGGGGGGGGGGGGGGGGGGGGGGGGGGGGGGGGGGGGGGGGGGGGGGGGGGGGGGGGGGGGGGGGGGGGGGGGGGGGGGGGGGGGGGGGGGGGGGGGGGGGGGGGGGGGGGGGGGGGGGGGGGGGGGGGGGGGGGGGGGGGGGGGGGGGGGGGGGGGGGGGGGGGGGGGGGGGGGGGGGGGGGGGGGGGGGGGGGGAGCAAAAATTGCCAGCTATCCGGCCTCTGCGATAGCTTCCCCTCATCTGTTCCAGAAAGTTGCCGTGCCCGGCATCTGCGTTGCCTAGCCCTGCTGTTTTTCGGAAGGGAAGATACTCATGATCAAGTTGATCCATCCCGTCGCTGGCGCCTTGGCTATCGCAACGATCGGCACATTTTGGCTATCGACGGTACTCAGCGAGCTGTTCGCGTCCCATGCCACAGTTGCAGCGGTTAAGAGCACCATACCGTGGGGTTTCTTGTTGCTGATTCCGGCGCTCGCTGCCACCGGTAGTACAGGTGTCATCTTGGCAAAGGGGCGCCGGGCCGGACTGATCGGGGCCAAATTCAAGCGAATGCCATTCATTGCAGGAAACGGCATCCTGATCCTTATCCCGTCTGCGCTCTTCCTCGCGTCCAAGGCTCAGGCTGCGGCATTCGATGCTACCTTCTATGCCGTGCAGGCGATCGAGCTCGTCGCGGGCGCAACAAACATTACACTTCTTGCTCTCAACATGCGGGACGGTCTCAAAATGAAGGGATGGTTGCGCGGCAAACCCGCCTAATCACCTGAACCGGAACTGCGCGGACAACTGACCTGGCGCCCGGTATTGTCCTGACTTTGCCCTAAAACGTTATAGCTCTCCCGCCGAAGAACAGGCCGGACGGTATCACAATGCGTAGCCAAATCAGCAGTTTAGAACGTTCAGCCCTTCAGTTTACCTTCGCCAGCATAGCGCTGGCAGTGGTAACACTGGCCTGCTTGTATCTTCACGCGCCTTTCGCCGCGACGGCGTTCGCTTATTTGTTAGTGGTCTTGCTGTTTTCGCTGATGGGCAGCTTCATCGCGTCGTCCGCGCTTTGCATCGTAACCTTCGCTGCTCTCGCTTACTACTTTGCGCCGCCGGCATTCAGCCTACGAATCGATGACCCCCAAGATCTGCCGGTGATTGTTGCATTCTTTATTGCCTCGATCGTGGGAACGCACCTGATCGGTACGCTCCGTCAGGAAAGAGAGGCTGCGCGTGTGATTGCGACCAAGCTTCAGCGGAGTGCGGCCGAATTGGAGGATCGCGAAAAACGCTGGCGCGCAATCTTCGAGCACAATCCGGCCATGTACTTCATGGTCGACGAAGCCGGCACTGTCCTGAACGTCAATACGTTCGGCGCGACACAACTGGGTTTTGCTCGTGCTGAACTGACTGGTCAGTCCCTGCTGCGCGTATTTCTCGAGGAGGATCGCGCGTTCGTTGGGGAATGCATTCGGACGTGCCTTGAGGATATCGGTCAATCGCACACGTGGGACGTCCAGAAAGTCAGGAAGGACGGCTCGGTCTTGTGGGTACGTGAAAGCGCCAAAGCCATGCTCTGGGCGGATGAGCAGCCCATTGTCCTTGTCGCCTGCGAAGAGGGGGGGGGGGGGGGGGGGGGGGGGGGGGGGGGGGGTATCACGGAGCGAAGGCGGACCGAACTTGCCCTGCAGCGGAGCGAAGCACATTTGGCCCAGGCGCAGGAGTTGAGTCATACGGGCAGCTTCAGCTGGAACGTCACCAGGGGGGAGGCCTTCTGGTCCAAGGAAACATTTCGGATCTTCCAATTAGATCCTGAGACAGTAACACCGGGGCCGCAGCTCGTCGTTGAGCGCACTCATCCAGATGATAGGGCGTCGGTTCGAGAAATTATCGATCGCGCGATGCGAGACCCGAGCGATTTCGAGCACGAATACCGGTTGCTGCTACCGGATGGCTCGGTCAAGCACATTCATGCGCAGGCACGAATGACGAGGACAGCCTCTGGTGATATCGAGTTTATTGGGGCAGCTACGGATGTTTCGGCGACTAAACGAGCAGAACAGCAGCTGCGCCGCAGCGAGGCCTATCTAGCCGAAGCCCAGCAC